>CAZTHM010000011.1:0-20855 GCA_964613505.1 uncultured Acidobacteriota bacterium
GAAGGCGGGCGAAAGCGCTCCGCGCTCATCCGCCGTCTGGTTGACGCTGAAATCCCGGTGATGGGCCACATCGGCCTGACCCCGCAGTCGGTCCACAGTCTGGGTGGGTACCGCGTTCAGGGCAAGACGATCGAATCCGCGACGGAACTCCTGGCCGACGCCCAGGCCGTCGAGGATGCGGGCGCCTTCGCGCTGGTGCTGGAGGGAATGCCACGCGAACTGGCCGCCATCATCACGGCGCGCCTGCGCATTCCCACGATTGGTATCGGCGCCGGCCCCGAATGCGACGGCCAGGTGCTGGTAGTTCACGACCTCCTTGGACTCAGCATGCTGCCGCGCGCCAAGTTTGTTCGCGCCTATGCCGACCTCGCTGCCACACTCCGTGACGCCTTCGCACGATTCCGCGAAGATGTCCGCCACGGCAACTACCCCAGCGACGCGGAGTCTTATCACTGGTCGGCGAACCTGCGCGAGCAATTCGAAAAGTGGGCAAGCCTCGGAAGCGTGAGAGATGAAGGCTGAACGATTGAACTCCCTAGCTGAAGTGTCCCATCTCTCCCCTCGAGGCATTGCCGACTTCTGCTTTACAGTTCACCCTTCATCCTTCACACTTCAAACTTCGAGATGCGGCTGATCACCTCCATCGCGGATATGCGAGCCTTCTCACAACAAGCCCGCGCCGCCGGCAGGTCGGTCGGTCTGGTTCCGACCATGGGTGCGTTGCATGAAGGCCACCTGAGTCTGATTCGCCAGGCGGGAAATCAGTGCGACACCGTCGTCGTCTCGATCTTTGTGAACCCCGCGCAATTCGGCTCCTCGGAAGATCTTTCCCGATACCCAAGAAGTCTGGACCGGGACCTTGAGGTTCTCCGCCCTTCCAAGGTGGACGCCGTCTTTGCCCCCGACACCGCCGAAATGTATCCGACGGTCTTCCAAACCTACGTCGTGCCCGGCGAGGCAGCAGTACCGTTTGAAGGCGCCTCCCGCCCCGGCCACTTTCGCGGCGTGGTCACCGTCGTCCTCAAGCTTTTCAACATCGTCCGGCCGGACATCGCCTACTTTGGCCAGAAGGATTTCCAGCAGGCGCATGTCATCCGCCGCCTCATCGAAGACTTGAATCTCGAGACTCGACTGGTCATTTGTCCTATCATTCGCGAACCCGACGGGCTGGCAAAGAGTTCCCGCAACGCTCATCTCAGCGCCGACGAACGCCAGGCTGCGCCGGTCCTGTATCGAAGCTTGAGGCGAGCCGAGGAGTTCGTCCACTCCGGCAAGAGCGAGGCCGCCTTGTTGCTGGAAGAGATGCGAAGCGTGTTCGCCTCCGAACCGGAGGCGCAGTTGGAGTACGTCGCAATTGTCGATCCCGTCGAACTCGATCCCGTCGCGCGGGCTTCTGCCGGCTGCGTCGCCCTCGTGGCGGCCCGCGTTGGCTCCACACGACTGATTGACAACACCATTCTCGGTCCGCCCGCAGTGAGCCCGGAGATGCTGATTCAACTGGCCCTCACGGCGCGGCCCGTTGCTACAGCCCAGGCGCGTCTTCCCGGCATGGAAACCGAAATCCTCCGTCTTAGAATCGAAAGCTGCCGCGATTGTGCCGCCGTCTCCTCCATCCGGCTTCCTCCCAACGAATTCCTGAGCAAGTACGTGAAGCGGGACTATCCCGACCTCAGCGCGGTTCGCGTGGCGATCATCGGGCGCGACGCCCCCATCCACGCCGTGAACTTCCTCTATCACAGCCCGGAATCTTCCAACCGGTTCGTCGCCGCCCTGTTCGAATTGGTGGGAGTAAAGAATTTCGATGAGTTCCGCCGCCGCTTTGTACTCACCGACGCTCTCCGCTGCCACTGTACCGCCCCGCATGTGCCGGAGAAGGCCCTGGCTTACTGTGTCAAACATCTTCGCGAGGAACTCAAACTCTTCCCCAGCCTCGACACGCTCATCGTGCTGGGCGACGATGCTTATCTGCAATTCCAGAAGCTCATCCTCGGTCGAAGCGAGGAGCAGATCGCACCCCTCAACCAGCTCTTGGCAAAAAAGGGTTGGGAGCAGGAAAAGGTGAACATTCCTTCGTTGATCGAGCGCGTCATTCGGATCTTCTACTGCTATCACCCAACCTACGGGTACAAGCGCAGCCCCTCGCTGGCTTCTCTGCTCGCCTGAAAGTTGAAACGAAACGGACCCATCACTGCGCCTTTACAGGCAACTCGATATGCGAGGGAAACTTCGCCGAGCGGTACACGCGCTGCGTGGCAACCTGGTAATCCGCCTCCGTGGCCTTGAAGATGTTGGGGACGAACTTCTGCGGGTTGCGGTCAATCAGCGGGAACCAGGTGCTCTGCACCTGCACCATGATGCGGTGGCCCTTCAAGAACGAATGATTGTTGTCGTGAAGATCGATCGTGTACTCGGTCACCGCACCAGGGACCACGGGCTGAGGTTTCTCGAAACTTGCGCGGTAGCGCGCACGGAAAACTTCGTTCGCGATCATGAGCTGATATCCGCCCATCGCTGGCTTCTTGGGATAGTTCTCAGGATAAACATCGATGAGTCTTACGATCCAATCGCTGTCGGTCCCCGAGGTTGAGGCATAGAGGTGCGCGACAATGTCGCCCGCCACCACCAGGTCATGCTGCAACGGCTCGCTTACCCAGCTCGCGACGTCCGGGCGCTCGTGGACAAACCTCTGATCTTCGACCAGCCACGCCGGCCAGCCCGGCCCGGGGTACGTGGGCTCGATGGGGCGACGCCGGTACGGAACGGGGCGCGCGGGATCCGAAATGTAACTATCGAAATCCTGTTCGCCCGCTCGCTGCGGGGCGTCAAAGGAAAGCCCGCTACCGCTTTGGAAATACAGTTTGCGCTTTTCGGTCCCGCGCGGCGGCCACGTGTCGTACGATTCCCACCGGTTTGAGCCGGTCTGGAATGTCGCTGCCTCGGTCAGCGGCAGACTTCCTCTATCCTTCAGCCAATACGCGAACCACGGTGCCTGAATCTTTTCTCGAAAATACGTGGCGGTGTCGCTCTCGAAATCGATGTTCCCCAGCGACCGCCCGTCGCCGCGCCCCCAGCCGCCGTGATTCCACGGCCCGGCAACAAAGAAGTTCAGGTGCCTTGTGTCTTTTTTCTCCAGCGTCTCGTAGATCTTGAGTGGCCCGTAAAAATCCTCCTGGTCCCACCAGCCTGCGACGTTCAGATTCGGAACGGTCGCGCTCTGAAGATACGGCGTCACGGCCTGCTTCTGCCAGTACCAATCGTAGTCGGGATGCTCGACGAAGGCGTTCCACGTCGGGATTTTGTCGTGGAGGTATTTCGCGTTGGCATTCGAGAGCGGTCCGAGGTTCAGGTACCACTCGAAGGTGTCATACCGGTCAAAATCGAACGAGAAATTGACCTTGGAAGTTTCCATCCGTGCCGCGTACTCGAAGCCGTAACTCAGGCGGAATGCTCCGTTGTGATGAAAGTCGTCGCCCAGATACATGTCGGCAGGAGACGCCTGTTCGGACACTGCCTTGAGCGCCGGATGCGGGTCGAGCGTCGCCATTACCGTCAGCCAGCCACCGTAGGAAATCCCCAGCACTCCCACCCGGCCGTTGTTGTTCGGAACGTTTTTCAGCAGCCATTCGATGGTGTCGTAGGTGTCGGTGCCCTCGTCGATGGCCTTCGGATCGCTCGCGTCGCGCGGCGCGCGCAACATCACAAACTGGCCTTCGGATTCGTACCGCCCGCGAATGTCCTGAAAGACGAAAATGAATCCTTCGTCGGCAAGCTCCTTGTAGCTGGACTTCAAAGATGAGTGAAGCCCCTTCTCATCGTGCCCGAGTCCGTACGGCGTCCGCGTGATGAGGAACGGAAGCCGCTCGCTGCGGCCCTGGGGAGCGTAGATCTCCGTGTTCAGGCGCCCGCCGTCGCGCATGGAAATCATGGCCTGGATTTTCTGGAAGCGGGGACCGGGGTCCGGAGAGGTTTGGCCGGGAACGAATGCCAGGGAAAACAGCAGCCCTGCCGCCGTCACAAGAAGGAGAGCTGCCCGTTGAAATGTTCGGTTTTGCATTTGGACCTTGCGCTCGGCAGTTGCCGACGACTTCTGCTGTCGTCCTTGATCGTGGAGACCGCCGTACTAATCGCTCCTCACGCCCGGCTGTCGTACACGCTCACCGCGATTCGACTATGCCACGCGGCGCCTGAAAGGCCGCGTCTCACCGCTCACGATTTCAACGCGGCGAGAATCTCGTGAATGTGGCCGTCGGCTTTCACCTTGGGAAAGGCGTGCGCGATTTTCCCCGCTGGACCGATGATGTACGTGCTCCGCACAATCCCCATCTTCTTCTGCCCGTACATCAGCTTTTCCTGCCAGATGCCGTAAGCCTCGAGCGTCTTGTGCGAAGGATCGCCGGCGAGCGTGAAATTCAGTTTGTACTTGTCGTAAAACTTCTTGAGTTCTTCGACGCTATCGCCGCTCATTCCCAGGACCTGAACCTGCATCTTGTCCAGTTCTTTTTTGGCGTCACGGAACTGGTTCGCCTCGCTGGTTCAGCCGGGAGTGTCGGCCTTGGGGAAAAAATAGAGGACCAGGGTCTTGCCCTTGAAGTCCTTCAGACTCACGTTGCCGCCAGTCTGGGAAGGCAGCGTGAAATCGGGAGCCTTGTCGCCGACCGTAAGCATGGGTCACTCCTTTGCGCAATGTTACTGACCGAGTTCTCGCTTGAGGACTTCCTGCACCAACTGCGGGTTGGCCTGGCCGCGCGTCGCCTTCATCACCTGGCCGACGAACCAGCCCATCGTGGCGGTCTTGCCGCTGCGGTATTGAGCCACTTGCGCGGGATTCGCCGCCATGATTTCGCGCACCACGGCGACAATCTTCTCGGCATCGTTAATCTGCTCGAGGCCCTTCGCCGCCACCACCTCGTGCGCGCCTTTGCCCGTCGCAAACATTTCCGCCAGGATGTCTTTCCCCATCTTGCCCGACACCGTTCCCTGCTTGACAAGCGCCACGAGTTCCGCCAGGTTCCGCGCTGCTACCGGCGATTGCTCGATCTCTTGGTTCGCTTCCTTCAAGAGATAGAGCAGTTCGCTGAGGACCCAGTTGGCGGCGAGTTTCGCCTCGCCGCTCGCCTTCGCCACGTCCTCGAAGTAATTCGCCAGCGGCTTCGAGGAAGTCAGTTGACCGGCGTCGTACTCCGGCAGGGCGCACTCTCGCATAAAGCGCTGCTTGCGCGCCTCTGGCAATTCCGGCAGTGAACGACGAACTTCTTCCTTCCACTCGTCCGTGATGACCAAGGGAAGCAGGTCGGGCTCAGGAAAGTAGCGGTAGTCGTGCGCGTATTCCTTCGACCGCATCCCGTAGGTGCGCCCCGCTTGGCTATCGTAGAGGCGCGTCTCCTGCGCAATGGCGCCACCGCTCTCGAGGATTTCAATCTGGCGCTCGATTTCGTAAGCCAGCGCTTTTTGCAGGAAGCGGAAGGAGTTCAGATTCTTAACCTCGGTCTTGGTGCCGAATTCGTTGGCACCCGCGCGCCGCACGCTGACGTTGGCGTCCACGCGCAGGCTGCCCTCCTCCATGTTGCAGTCGGAAACTTCCAGATAGAGCATCAGCGTCTTCAGGCGCGTCAGGTAATCGTAGGCCTCTTCGGGAGAACGCAGGTCAGGTTCCCCAACGATTTCGATCAGTGGCACACCGGTGCGGTTGAGGTCAATGTAGGATTTGGAATCGGAATCCGGAAAGCCTTCGTGCAGCGATTTCCCTGCGTCCTCTTCCAGGTGAACGCGCGTAATGCCGATGCGCTTGCGCGCCCCGTTCACTTCGATGTCGATCCAGCCGTTTTCCGACAAGGGCTCGTCGAACTGAGAGATCTGATAGCCCTTGGGGAGATCGGGATAGAAGTAGTTCTTGCGCGCGAAGCGCGAGCGCGGGTTGATGGCGCAATTCAAGGCCAGCGCCGCCTTCATCGCCATCGTCACCGCCTGGCGGTTGAGGACCGGCAGGGCGCCCGGCAGGCCCAGGCACACCGGACAGGTGTTGGAGTTCGGCGGATCGCCGAAGCGCGTCGAGCAGGCGCAGAAGATCTTCGACTTGGTGAGGAGCTGGACGTGTACCTCCAAGCCGATCACCGGCTCATACCTGGATCGCACGTCCAACGCAGTTGCCGACATGTTCCTAGCCTCTTGTGGTTTGGCGCCCCGCCGCGCGTGACACCTATTCTCGGGATTCCCGAACCATTATACCGATTTTTGCTGGTGTCCCTCCGACGTGGTTCGAACCCCTGCCGCCGCCAATCGAGGAATCCTCCGCCCCAAAGCTAGTGCCATGTAACTATCTGAAAGAAAATGACCTTCTTGGATTCTTAGGGATTTCAAGCCAACGTTGATTCTAAAGGACCTAGTGGCTTCGGTTTGTCACATATACCGTACCGCGTTGATTTCATTCAACTTCCAGGTTCGCTTCTCCTGCATCATAAGGGGGCAAGGGCGCTATGAAGTTTCTTATGCGACCAGATCCGTCCGGTCTCCTCAGCCTTTCCCTTGATTGCCGGGCCTGGGCTCGATGCGCCTGACCGCGTCATGAAACTGTCTCTTTCGCCTTAACCAGAAACATAGACTAGCACAGTTGGCCAGAGGAGTCAAGAAAAAAAGCGCCGGCGCGGCGGCCTGCGGGGGCGGGAATCTCCGGACCCTTCCCTCGCGCGGTCAGGCCGGCTTGAAGACGCTGCGCAGATAATTCACGTCGTACCGGGTGCTTTCAACGGGCCCCAGGGGCTTGGTGGTGCCTTCGATCTGCATCCACCCGCTATAGTCAATCTCCTCCATCGCCGTGCGCACTTCCGGAAAATTCATCGTGCCTTTGCCGTAAAGGTCGTCGTTGTCCTTGGCGTGGAACTCGCAAATGCGTTTCCCCAGCCAGCGGATTTCCTTGAGGATGTCGTAGCCCGCCTTCTGCGAATTGCCCACGTCGTAGTAGACCTGCACGGCAGGCGAGCCCACCCGATCGATGATGTCAACGTGCTGCTCGGCGCTGAGCCAGCTTTCGAGGCCCAGGATCACGCCCGCCTTCTCCGCCTTGGGCGCGACGCGCTTAAGAGCCGCCACCACTGCGTCTGTGCCCGGCTGGTCGTTGCGCAGATCGCCATTCCCAAAGAACGGTACCAGCACCACCGTGAGGCCCATCGCCTTCAAGACATCTACACTGTCCGCGAGCCATTGTTCGGCGCGCGGGTCGCTCTTGAGCGGAATCTCGTTGAGCGTGCCGAGGGCGAGCGAAGCGATCGGGATGCCGGTCTGCTTCGACAGCTCCAAATACTTCTTCTGCAGCTCGGGCTTGCGCAGCGGCAGATCGTCGCGCCAGTTGCCGACGTCCACCATCACTCCGTCCAGCCCGATCTGTTTCGCGAGCTCGAGCGACGCAGGATCGGTGCGCTTGCCAATCGTCCAGTCGCACGCGCCGATCTTCACGCGCGGGGCTGCTGCCTTCAGCTTCTTGACCTTCAGCGCCAACCCCGCCGCTGCCAGGCTCGCAAGCATTTCTCTTCGTGTCATGGTTGCGATTTTCATTTTCATTCCTCCGTCGCTTGACCGCGCCTCGCACTCCCAGTGAAAGCACGGAATCAGGCCTTCAACCCCTTCAAGTTTGCCTCGAGTTTCTCGCGTCCCTTCATCATCTCATCCCACGTCACTTCGCGGCGGGCATAGGCCGCCTGACGCCCCAGAATCGTGGTGAGATTGCTGCGCACGCTGGGAGCGACCGTGAGATTCGCCACGTCGCCCTTAGTCACGCTCTCGTAGAAAGTCGCGATGTTGCGAATGGCGCCGTTGGGATACATGTTCTCGGCCTTGCCGCCCGCATAAGGATTCTTGCCGCGAATGGAAACTTCCCCGGAGTAGTGAGTATCGATCGTACCCTCCGTGCCGTACATCCGGCAGAGGATGTCGTCCCAGCCCTCGCCAAACTGCTTCGAGCAGAAGGTCACTATGACGTCGTTCGTGAAGGTGAAGGTCAGCGAAAAGTGATCCCAGCAATCGCCGGCGTTGCGCGCCTTCCGTCCGCCGGTTCCGCAAGCGCGCAGCGGCGCCTGATCCAGGACCCAGGTCATCACATCGAGGGAGTGGATATTCTGTTCGGTGATAATGTCGCCGGAAAGCGCCCGGCTCAGTCCCCAGGCGCGCAGTTGCCGCTCCGCATTCTCCGGGTCAGCCAATAACTGCGTCGCATGCCGGAGGAAGGGATCGCCGGCGATGTAGGTGGCCTCGCCGCAAACGACGTGACCGATCTGGCCGGTCTGCACGCGCTTCACGGCCTCCTGGTAGAATGGATCGGTGCGGGTCTGGAAATCGACGAGGAAACAAAGCTTCTTTGCGCCGGCTTGCCGGGCGCTTCCTTCGACGCTCTGGCAGCCGGGAACATCCACCGCAATCGGCTTGGCCAGGAAAACGTGTGCGCCGGCTTCCACGGCCGCAGCGGCCTGCTCAGGGTGAAAATACGGCGGGCTCTCGATCGCCACCGCGTCCACTTTTCCCTCCAACAACTTGCGGTAACCGGAAAGTCCCGTGAAACGCCGCGCCGCGGGAACGTTGAGTTTCTCGCCGAAGGCATCCACGCGGTCCTGGAAATAGTCCGCCCCGGCGACAACGTCATACCCGCCGTGTTTCTTGAAGAGGTCGGCGATCCAGGCCCCGCGACCGCCGCAACCAATGATGCCCAGCGTGATTTTAGAATTCGCGGCAGTTCCGCGAACCAGTTCCGGCTTCATCACTGTGAATGAAAGTGCCGCGCCGGCGCCCGCGATAAATTGCCGCCTGTTGACGTGTCTTGAATTCTTTTCATTAAAGGATTGCCTCTGGTGATTGTCCATCGTGCGCGCTCCTTGCTGCAAGAGTTGATGAGAAGTGCGTCGTGCGGCTGCAAAGTACCAAAACCACGAGACTATCGCAAGACTAACAACATCGAGGCAAGTTCCCGGTCACGCCGCGACCCAGGTAACGCGCGGGCGGCCGCTGGAAGGATTCTGGTCAACCAACACGGGCGTGCGGAAAACGCGGCTGAGCAGTTCCGACTGCAAAACCCGCTCGGGATTTCCCTGGGCGAGGCAGTGCCCGGCATCAAGAAGAATGAGGTGATCGGCCAGCTCTGCCGCCAGGTTGAGTTCGTGCGTAACAATGACGGCAACGAAGTTTTCCGCCACCGCGAGATGACGCAACAGGTTCACCATTTCGATTTGATAGCCGATGTCGAGGTTCGCGGTGGGCTCGTCGAGGAGCAAAAGCCGCGGCCGCTGAGCCAGAGCTCGGGCCAACACGGCGCGCTGGAATTCGCCGCTCGATATTTCCAGGATGCGGCGGTCCGCAAACTGCTTGAGATTCGTCATCTCCAGCGCCCACTCGACCCAATGCTCGTCGTCATCTGATTCGAACAGGCTCCGGCCGAGGTGCGGGTGCCGTCCCTGGCGGACGAATTCGCGCACCTCAAACGAGAAAAGCAGAATCGTTTCCTGGCGCGCTAGGCCGACTCGCTGGGCGCGCTGGCGTGGGTGAAGCCGGTGAAGATCTTCGCCACCCAGGTAAACTCTCCCCGCCAACGGCCTCAAGTGCCCGCTTGCGATTTCGAGCAGCGTCGATTTCCCCGAGCCGTTGGGTCCGATGATGGCCAGCAGTTCGCCCGACCTTGCCTCGAAGCTCGTCGGCGCCAGCTCGAAATGCGGATAGCGAAACGCCACTCCGTCAACCTTCAGGCTGACGGAGGCCGGCTCGATGGCAGTCGCCCGATCATTCAGAGAAGCTTCGTTTTCAGCCATCGTCGAAGGTCTTTGTCCTTCGTCTTCTGCCTTTCGACTTTCAACTTTCAACTCTCAACCCTTTTCCTACCCCGCCGTTCTCCGCAACAGGTAAATAAACACCGGCGCTCCCGCCACCGCCGTTACCGCGCCCACAGGAAGTTCTCCCGGCGCGACAACAGTGCGAGCCAGCGTATCCGAAACCACCAGAACGATGGCTCCGCCCAGCGCGGAAACGGGAAGCAAAGTTCGATGGTCGTTGCCCACTGCCATGCGTCCCAGATGGGGCACCAGCAGGCCGAGGTAGCCAATCGCGCCGCTTACAGAAACTGCCACGCCCGTGAGAAGTGAGGCAAGGATATAAATCGTGGTCGTGACGCGGGTTACGTTGACTCCCAAATGCGCGGCTTCTTCTTCCCCCAGCAACAAAACATTCAAATCTTTCGCGAAGAGGTAGAGCGCGGCGCTCCCCAGCAGGACGACGGGAAGAAGCACGCGAAGTTGGGCGTCGGTCACAACGCTGAGGTCACCCATCAACCAGAAAGCGATGCCGCGAACGTCACGCGTGGAGAGCAGCGTCAGCACGAAGAGAATCACGGCGGAGAGAAACGAAGCCGTCACCACTCCCGCCAGGACTAGCGTGTAACTCGCCAAGCGGCCCGCCCGGCGCCCGAGCAAGTAAACCCACGCCATGGTCGCGAGCGCGCCCGCAAACGCCACGACGGGTGAAGCCGCTGCGACACTCCCGCCAATCCACAGCGCGACGATGGCGCCGAGCGCCGCGCCGCTCGAAATGCCCAACACGTACGGGTCAGCGAGAGGGTTTCGCAGCAGGGCTTGCAGCGCGGTACCCGATACGCCCAGCGCCGCGCCAACCAGCATGGCCAGGAGAATGCGTGGCAGACGGATCGAGCGCACGATGGTTGTCGCCTGCGGGTTCGACGCGCTCCCTTTCACCCCTTCCCAGACTTCGCTCAAAGAAAGATGGACGCCGCCGAACGACAGGGCGCTCAGGGCGACGACGATCAATCCCACGAGAAGAATCAGGGTCAACGCCAGAGCATTGCGGCGCGTGGCGGCAACTTTCACTTTACAGGCTCCTGCATGTCGTCCGGCGGATGAAGAGCGCGCGCGACTTCTTCCAGCGCATCCACCAGGCGCGGGCTGGGACGAATGATAGCGTCAGAAATGAAAAACATCCGACGGTTCTTAACCGCCCGCAAATCGCGCCAGCCGGGCAATTGTTCAAACTCGTCCAGTTGGGGAGAAAACGATTCGGCGCGCGGGAAGAGGATCACATCTGGGTCGCGTCGCAGCGCTTCCTCGAGGCTCAAGCGCGGCCATTCGCCCGGCAGGTTTTCGGTAATCGAAGTCCCGCCAGCGCGCTGAATCACATCGCTGATAAAAGTGTTTGGCCCCGCCGTGGTCAGAGGCCGGTACCACACCACAAAGAGGACTTTGGGCCGCCGCAGAGGAGCGACCCGTTTTTCCACGGCATCGATTCTTTGCCGGAGGTTCGCGGCGAGTTTCATCGCATCCACCTCGTGGCCGAGCACGCGGCCGAGGTCCTCAATCGAGCGGAGCGTATCGTCCACGGAATGCGCTGTGACGCCGTACAGCGGGATTCCCAATTTGGCAAGCTGGTCCGCCGTCTCGCGCCGGTTCGCTTCGGGGCTACCCAGCACGAGGTCCGGCTTGAGCGTGATGATCTTTTCGAGATTAGGAGTGAGGATGGGCCCCACGTGAGGCTTCAGTTTTGCTTCCGGCGGATACTCGCAATAGTCGGTATCGCCCACCACGCTCTCGTCCAATCCCAGCGCGAAGAGGATTTCGGTGATGCTTGGGGCGAGTGAAATGAGGCGCTGGGGATGCTCGGGGATGTTCACGCGCCGTCCGGTTTGGTCTTCAACCCATCGCGCATGCAGAGGAGCGCCGGACAGCCCCGCCATTATCGGAACCAGGAGAATCGTCTGGAAGAAATATCGGTGCGCGATTCTTCTGCTGCCAGAATCACGGCCACGGAAGTTGACGACCTGGGAGGGATTGAGCAACATGCTTTGCAGTCTTACCGAAACTGGCCAAACAAAAACCCCGCACACTCTCGAGAGGGCGGGGCGCGTTCCACCCACTCCTTCTCGCGAAGAGTGCGCGGCGGGACCGAATCCTGTCGAACCGGAACCGGCCTCAATCGCCCGGGCAGGTTTCCTGACTCACGGCGGTACTTCCGGCCTTGCTTCGCCTTCCCGCCGCGGTTTAACCGATGAGAACCGCCGGCAGTGGCCCCACCCGTGAATATCATGCTGGGCGGATTCGCAAGGCCCACCGTTTACAGTGGCGGGACCGTGGCCGATTTTCACGGCCTTCCCTTTTGTGTCCCGATCCGATCGGGACGCGCCTGGGCTGCTTGTCAGCAGAGGTTAGTCTATGCCCTGAGATTTCGTTTGTCAAAGTTCATCCAAACATGAACAATAGCCGGTGGCATGAAACTTCGGACGTTCGTACTCCTTCTTACCGTCGTCACGTTTTCTCGCGCTGAAGTTGGCGCCAGCGAAAAAGAAAAAAAGCCGCCGGGGCCGACCGGCTGGTGTTATGTCGCCAAAGAAGCCGTGGACGCGAAGCGCGCGCCTTCGGAACGAAAAAAAACCACCCTTCGTCTGGGGCGCGGCGCCCTCGTGCCCGCATTCGAGACCAAGCAAGCTCGCGGCTCGAATTGGACGAAGGTTCGAGTGGTCGATCCTGCCAATCTGACCGCCGCAACTGCCTGGGTCGACTCCAGCAAGATTGAATCTCTCCCTCCGAGTCAGTTTCCGCCAGACTCGGACCTATTGAAACTGCTGGGGGGAGCTTATCTCGAGGACTTCACCGCCGCTAACGTCGCGATCGCGCGCTTCCTGGTTCGACAGGGAGACCGTGAGCCGGCACTCGTGTGCTTTGTGGGTTCGCCAAAATTCCCCCAGGCACGCTTGCAGGTCTTCCTGCGCTCGCCGCGGGGTTTCGCGCTTGGACCTTATCTCGAGTTTCCGTTTTCGGAAATGCAGGCGGGAGTTACGTCGCTGGAGGTTCGCGATCTTCTCGGCGACGGACATGAATGTTTGGTGACCCGCGAGGGTTTCAATCTCGGGCCGGAGAATCACGGCGTCAACATGGTGATTCGCACACTCGAAGCTGGAGCTTTCAAGGTGTTGTGGAAAGCGCCGGTGGAATTCAGTAATCTCGCCTCTTTCCCGCCCAAGGTCCAAACGCTCGCGCCGCCCGAAAAAAACATCGGACTTCCCGGGACGGTAACAAAAGGCGAAGTCGAGTTTCGCGCGCGGGGCCGCATCAGTGAACCGGTGTGGAAAGGCAAGGTCGCATTCCACGCCCTGGGTCGCGACGAGCCCGTTGATACGCTCAGCCTCGAAAAAATCTGCACCTGGGACGGAACCAAGTTCGCCCCGCTGCAGTAGCTGGGTGGACCGACTTCACAAAATGCCCGCGGTTGGCTCTGCCGAGAGCCGACGGATGCCGGGCTAGAGCCCGGCGCCACAAGGTCCAACCGGGTCACTAGCGTCAGGCGAATCCGATTCCAAAAAACCTTCGAGGTAATCTATGATGGCGGCTCCGCAGGGCTGCATCGAGAATGTGCAAACGCCGCGACCTAACGAATCAGGAGGCAAGATTCCATGAAATCTTCCACCCGCCGGCAATTCCTCCAAACCTCAGCCGCCGTAGCGGCCACGCCGCTGTTCGCCAGGCCGAATGCCGACCCCGAGAAAGGTATGCGCCTTGGCCTCATCGTGCACATGGGCAAGGACCCCGAGAAAGCGTTGGCGAAGGTTCACGACCTCGGCCTGCCGACTTGCCAGGCGGGAATCAGTGACTACGACCAGGAAATGGTCGCGCGCCTAAAGCGCGGTGTGGAACGTTACGGCATCGAAGTGACCGCGATCAACACGGCCGGCCCCGGCCCGGCGGTCTGGGATTTCTATCAAGGCCCCGTCACTATCGGGCTGGTTCCCGAAAAGTACCGCCAGCAGCGGATTGAGCACCTCAAGCGCGCTTCCGACTATGCCAAGCAATGCGGCGTTCCCGCGCTGCACACACACTGCGGGTTCATTCCCGAGAATCCCAACGACCCCGTGTATGAAGAGACAGTAAAGGCAATTCGCGAAGTCGTGAGCCACTGCAAGGGCAACGATCAGACTTTTCTCTACGAGACGGGACAGGAAACTCCCATCACCCTGCTCCGAACCATCAAAGACGTCGGGCTCGACAACCAGGGCGTAAACCTCGATACCGCCAACCTGATCCTTTACGGCAAAGGACATCCGTTGGACGCGCTCGATGTGATAGGTACGCTGGTGCGCGGGCTGCACGCCAAAGACGGACTTTTCCCCACCGACCCGCGCCGCCTCGGCGAGGAAGTCCCCATCGGCCAGGGCAAGGTGGATTTTCCGCGGCTCTTCCAACGCCTCAAGGAGCTCAACTATCGCGGTCCCGTTACGATCGAGCGCGAGATCAAGGGCGCGCAGCAACTTGAAGACATCCGCAGGTCCATCACCTACCTCAAAGGGCTGATTGCATGACCGTGGTTTCAGAGCGCACGCGCCGCATGACCTCAGCGCGGAGCCGCTCGCGGGTCTCCCCATGAGGTCCTCCGAGCCGCACTTCCCTGCCGCTGGAGGTCCCGCCTCAATTTCACCGCCTCTCCGCCCCACGCGCGTCCGCTGGCACATGCTGATGATGCTGACCGTCATCACAGCACTCACCTACCTGGACCGCATGAACCTGGGAATCGCGGGCCATTACATCCAGGACGAGTTCGGCTTCGGCACCGAGACGATGGGCTGGATCCTGAGCGGCTTCGTCCTCGGTTATGCGTTGTTCCAGGTTCCGGGCGGATGGGCGGGAGACCGTTACGGCCCGCGCAGCGTGCTGACACTCGCCATTGTCTGGTGGTCGGTCTTCACGGCACTCACCGCGCTGACGCCACGTTTGCCGCTCCGGAACTGGATCGGACTGGCGGCGGCGTTTTTCGCGGTTCGCTTCCTCATCGGCGTGGGCGAGGCCTGCGCTTTACCGAACGCCAACAAGATAGTCTCACTCTGGATGGGCCGCGGCGGCCGCGGCGTGGGCAACAGCCTTTTCCTGATGGGAGTGGGCATAGGAGGCGCCAGCACACCCCGATTGATTTCCTGGCTGATGGAACGCTGGGGCTGGCGCCTGTCACTTTACGTGTGCGCCGCGCTGGGAGCGCTCGTGGCAGCGGGCTGGCACCTGTATGCCACCAACCGGCCCGAACAACACCCACGCATTAACGCGGCCGAACTCGAACTCATTCGCTCCAGCGCCGGTGAGACCTCGTCTCCATCAACGCCCGGAAAGCGTCCGCCGTGGCGTAAACTTCTCTCCAGCACGTCTTCGTGGGCGCTCATCCTCAGCTACTTTTGCGAAGGCTATCCCAACTACATTTTCTATACTTGGTTTTTTCTCTACCTGGTTCGCGTGCGCGGCCTGAGCGTGGAGCAGGGCGGATACTGGGGAGCGGCGCCTTTCGTCGCAATCGTCCTGATGGCGCCGCTGGGAGGCTGGCTATCCGACCGCGCCGTGGCGAGACTCGGCCTCCGGCGCGGACGCCAATCGATTGTCTGGATCGGGATGACGTGCTCGGCGATCCTGCTTTCCCTCGGCGCGCATACAAGAGACAACACACTGGCCATTCTGCTCCTCTCGGGCGCCATGGGATGCAATATGTTCGCAACCCCAACCTGGTGGGCCACGTGCATCGACCTGGTGCCAAACTTTTCCGGATCGCTCTCCGCCATGATGAATACTGCCGGGAATCTGGGGGGCTGGCTGTCACCCATTCTCACTGCTTACATCGCTACGCATTTCGGGTGGACAACAGCCTTGGATTTTGCCGCGGTGGTAACAGGCTGCGCGGGCGTGTTGTGGTTCATGGTCGATGCCGCCCGGATTATCGAGGAGGCCTCGGCGCGCGATCCTCAGCCCGATCGCGCGCCGCTCGGGACGTGACGGGCGAGGTGCTATAATCTCGTCCGCGAAACACTCGGGTGAAGTTGGTCCGTTGCCACCGCCACAAGACACCGCCGGGGCCCTCACCTGGAATCAGGTCGCGAATGGACGACTTGCTGCTCCCGCTTTTCCCGCTCGAGATCGTGCTGTTTCCCGAGGAGCCTCTTCCTCTTCACATTTTCGAGGATCGCTACAAGTTGATGATCGGCGAATGCCTGGAAGCGAAGGCCGCCGGTTCAAGCCAGCAGGAATTCGGGATTGTATGCGCCAAAGGACAGGAGTTGCACACCGTGGGCTGCGCCGCGCGCATCGTCAATGTGACGCGAAAATATGAGGACGGGCGAATGGACATTTTCACCGTCGGAACCCGGCGGTTCGAAATTCTCTACACCAACGAGGAGAAGGCTTACCTGCGCGGCGGAGTCGACTTCTTCGACGACGATCCTTCCTCCGATGTCGCGAGCGACGAAGATGCCCAACCCGCCATCGAACTCTTCCGCAAAGCCATTCAGCGCCTGCACAAGTCCTCCGACGTCCCCATTCACTTCCCGCGCCCCTATCGATATCTTTCTTTTCGAATTGCCGCGCCGCTTCCGCTCGACCTCGACTTCAAGCAACAGCTCCTGGGAATTCGCCACGAGGATGAGCGATTGCAGCTCGTGACTCGGGTGATAGAAAAATTGATCGTTCAACTGGATGTGGTCGAAAAGACCAGGGCCAAGGCCGGCGGAAACGGAAACGTCCACCCTCACGTTTGAAACCTGCACGAATTGATCTGGCGCAAGTTCGTAACAGTTGTCCCCGCGCACGTTTCGTAGCGGCGAGTTTATCTCGCCAAGCTGTCGGCCAAATGCCGCCACCACTCAGACTTTCATTGAGTTTGGATGGCCGAGTTGCTTATAATCTTTGGCAGGGGCCAGGGCAAATGCCAAAACCAAGAACTCTCGGAGACTTGAAGAAGTCGAACTATCGAAGTGTCCGCGTCAAGGATGAGTTGCGTGCCAATCTCATTCGAAAACTCGCAACCGGTGACCCGCTTTTCCCCGGCATCATCGGCTACGACGATTCCGTCACCCCGCAAATCGCCAATGCCATCCTCTCGCGCCACAATTTCATTCTGCTGGGATTGCGCGGGCAGGCCAAGAGCCGAATCCTGCGCTCGCTGACCACCCTGCTGGACGAGGAGATCCCCTACATCGAAGGCTGCGAGATCAACGACGATCCGCTGCGGCCCATCTGCCGCGCCTGCGCGGAACGTCTCCAGGAGTGCGGCGACGCCACGCGCATCGCCTACCTGCCGCGCGAGCAGCGCTTCGTGGAAAAGCTCGCCACGCCCGACGTGACCATCGCCGACATCATCGGCGACCTCGATCCCATTAAGGCGGCGCGCGGCGGCCACGCGCTCTCCAGCGAATTGACGATTCATTACGGCCTGCTGCCCCGCGCCAACCGCGGCATCTTCGCCATCAACGAATTGCCGGACTTGGCGGGGAAAATCCAGGTGGGTCTCTTCAACATCATGCAGGAAGGCGACGTGCAGATTAAAGGCTATCCCGTACGCCTGCCGCTCGACGTCGCGCTGGTCTTCACCGCCAACCCCGAGGACTATACGGCCCGAGGGAAAATCATCACGCCCCTCAAAGACCGGGTCGGTTCGGAAATCCGCACGCACTATCCCGCCACGCTCGAGCACGCCATGGAAATCACGGCGCAGGAGTCGTGGATCGAGCGCGACGGCTCCGGCCGGCTCGTCGTCCCGCAGTTTGTGCGCGAGATTATCGAGAGCCTCGCGTTTGAGGCGCGCCAGGAGAAACGTATCGACAAGCGCAGCGGCGTCAGCCAGCGCCTGCCCATTACGTGCCTCGAAAACGTGGTCTCCAACGCCGAGCGTCGCGCGCTTGTCAATCGCGAAAAGGCCATCGTGCCCCGCTGTTCCGACATCTACGAAGCGCTGCCTTCACTCACCGGAAAATTCGAACTCGAATACGAGGGCGAAATGCGCGGCGCCGACAACGTCGCCCGCGACGTCATCCGCGCGGCGACAGCGCGGATCTTCAAGAAGCACTTCGACGGCGTCCTGTTTCATTCCGTCGTGCAATGGTTCGAATTGGGCGGGAACCTGAAGTACCCGAACGGAGCCTCGAGCGAAGAGGTTTACGCCCAGTTGAAAAGGATCCAGGGCCTGCTGGAAAAAACCCAGGCTTTGGGCATTAAGGCCAAAGACGACCCGGCGCTTCTGGTGGCGGGAGCCGAGTTCATCCTCGAGGGCCTCTCCGCCCTGAAAAAAATAAGTCGCAACGAAGAACTCGGCTATCACGCCGAGCAGAGCAAGCCGGGGCGAGCGGAACCGGCGGTTGAGGACCTCGGCGGGCTTGGCCCGCGTCGCCGACCGATCAATTAAGGTTTTGTCCTTGGTCCTTTGTACTTTGTCCTTCGGCCTCCGTGTTTTGCCCCTTGAGGCTGACGGCTGATCACTGACCGCCCAAATGAAATACATCAAGTATTCGAAGTATAATCCCGACCCCTTCGATGGCCTGAGCGCCGAAGACCTGCTCCAACTCCTCCAGGACTACTTGCTGGAAAGCGGCTTCGACGGCCCCTACTCAAACTTTTATGAGATGGACCGCGAGCGGACGATGGAGAATCTCCATCAGGCGCTGCTCGACGCACTCCGCCAGCAAGGCATGATCCCGCAGGAACTCCTCAACGAGTTGATGCAGAATGCCAAGAACTACGATGAATCACGCCTCGCCGAGCTCATCAACAAACTCTTGGAACGGATGGCGGAAGAGGGCTACGTCACCATCGAACAACCGCAGCCCCAACCCGGCCAATTGCCCCAGCCCGGCATGGGAAAAAGCCTGGGCCCGGAGGGGAGCGTCAAATTTGAGCTCACCGACAAGGCGCTGGATTTTCTTGGATTCAAAACCCTCAAAGATCTGCTCGGGTCATTGGGCAAGTCGAACTTTGGCCGCCACGACACGCGCGAGCTGGCCACGGGCGTCGAGGCCCACGGCTCCAGCCGGCCTTACGAATTCGGCGACACGATGAATCTAGACGTCAACGCTACGCTGCTCTCCGCCATCCAACGCGAGGGCTTGCGCGTGCCCATCGATCTCGAATACCGCGACTTGCAGGTTCGCCAGTGCGAATACCAGAGTTCGTGCGCGACAGTCCTGATGCTCGATTGCAGTCACAGCATGATTCTTTACGGCGAGGACCGTTTCACTCCCGCCAAAAAAGTGGCGCTGGCGCTCACCCATTTAATTCGCACTCAATACCCGGGCGATACGCTGCGCCTAGTGTTGTTCCACGACACCGCCGAGGAGATGCCGCTCTCGGAGCTGGCGCGCGTGCGCGTGGGTCCTTACTACACGAATACCCGTGAGGGCCTGCGGTTGGCGCAGCGCATCCTGGCGCGCCAGACGAAAGACATGCGCCAGATCGTTATGATTACCGACGGCAAGCCCTCCGCCCTTACCCTCGACGACGGCCGGATCTACAAGAACGCCTTCGGGCTTGATCCCCTGGTGATTTCTGAAACGCTCCACGAAGTGGCGCGCTGCCGGCGCAACGGCATTCTGATCAACACCTTCATGCTCGCCTCAGACTTCGGCCTCGTCAACTTCGTGCAGAAGGTGACGGAAATCTGCCGCGGCAAGGCCTATTTCACGACTCCCTATACCCTCGGCCAGTATCTCCTGATGGATTACATGCAGAAGAAAGTTAAGCACATCCATTAGTAGGGGCGAGGCGGAACCTCGCCCGCTGGATGGCGACCCAACGGGTTGCCGCTCCATCGTCCCGCGCACGCCCACTTCCCTGGTACAATGTTTTTTCATGCCTGAGGAGAAACCCACATTGGTGACTGCCGGCATCATACTTGATGGCGAGCGGATTTTGATCTGCCAGCGCCACCGCTCGGATGCCTACGGCCTGCAGTGGGAATTCCCGGGCGGCAAAGTCCGCGATGGCGAGGACCTGAAGGCGTCGCTCGCGCGGGAATTGACCGAGGAGCTTTCCATTCAGGCTGACGTCGGCGAGGAAGTTTTTCGCCTTCGCCACCGTTATCCCGACCGCTACGTGGAAGTAGTTTTCTTCGCAGTGCCCCAATTCCGCGGCAAAGTCGAAAATCGCGTGTTCGAAGCCGTGGAATGGGCGCCCCGCGAGAGGCTGGCCGAATACAATTTTCTGGAAGCCGACCGCAAACTGGTAAATCGCATCGCCCGAGGTCAAATTGTCTAACCAAGCCACAGAGGCACAGAGACACAGAGACAAGGCAAGTATGAACGAGGAACGCGGAACGGTGAAGGGCCGACTCCAGCGCTCATTTCGGTTGTTCATCCTTCATCCTTCATCCTTCATCCTTCTCCTGGCCCTGTGTCTCGGTGTCTTCGCGACCGCTCTTTCCAACGCACAGATTGAAACCGTCGAGGGTCCGCCGCCGCGCTACAACTGGGTCAGCCACGGGCGGCTGGAAGGCCACCTGGCGCTGAACTACTCTCCGGCCGGAGCTTTTTCTCCCGACAGTTCGCTCCTCGCCGCGGTCATCGAGGAAAAAATTGTGCTCATGGACCTTCGCGCCGGGGACATTCGCAAAGCGTTGCGCCCGCGCCTCGAAGGCATCAACGACTTGCAGTTCCAGTCGGCCAACTTCGTGACGCCGAACCGGATTTTCCTGGTGGGCAACGGACTCTTCAAAACCAAAGGAAAAGGCGGCGGGGCGGTGACACCGACTCTCGCCTTTCAATGGGACGTGGATCAAGACGCGCTCTTTGGGAAAGTTAACTCCATCGGCGCCGTGGGAGGCTTCACCCCGGCGCGATACTTTCCGCAGATCGGATACCTTGGGCTCTATAAGGAAGGTAATTTCGACCTCTGGCATCCGGTGACGGGGAAAGGCGGCCGAATCAACATTCCAGCTCTCACGCGGAGCGCCAACCTCTTCGAGCTATCGCCCGATGGACACTGGATGCTGCTGGCTCAGATCGAAGGCAGTTCGACGGCCGACCCCATCGTGGTGGAGTTGCGCGAACATAAGTTTGTCGATTCCCTGCGCGACCACCACGGCACAGT
>CAZTHM010000012.1:0-20660 GCA_964613505.1 uncultured Acidobacteriota bacterium
CCAGGGCCAAAGCCTCCCAATGCTCTTTGGCGACATGGCCGTTGACAAGGGGACGGCCCACAAACTCGTCTTGGAGCCGAGTGGACGGCCATAGGGAATCGCAAGGATCAAGTCATTTCGTGCCTTGAATCGAACTTCACCGTAGCGACAGGAAAACTAATGAAACAGGGGCCGTCGAGATTGCAGCTGCTTCCTCCGTTGGTTCTGCTCGCGGGCGCAGTGCTTTTTGCGTCGCCTTCGCTGGGAGCGAGCTCAAAACCAGTCGCGCCGTCTCAGCCTGCGGCTGACCAGGCGTTTGCCGCGCTCGTGGAAAAGTACCTCAACGGCCTCCATCACTTCAGCCCCGCCCAGGCCACGCGGGAAGGATTTCATCAATACGATGCCGAATTGCCGGACTATTCACGTCGCGTCATCGAAGCCGAAATCGCCCGCGTCAAAGCTTGCCTGGCGGACCTTGACCGCATCCCCAAGAACTCCCTCGGTAAGGAGAACCGCTTCGATGCCCGCCTGCTCGAAGGCTCCATGCGCGGCACCGCCGACCCGACTTACCTGGTCTATACCCTCGGCAAGCTGCAAATCTTGAAATTGCGCGAAGACTACAAGAAGAAAGTTGGGGACCGGTTCAACCTTCAGAAATTCCACGAGCGATTCCTCGGCTACGGTTACCCGCCGGTTAAACTGATCCGCGAAGAGATGCTGGGTGATGACTCTCCAACACTTTAGGGTGAGCGGGCGGAAAGATTGTTTCGCCCCATTCCTCTCGGTTACCCGGACGGCCATCGCTCTCCTGCTGCTTCTAGCCGTGATGGCCGTTGGCGCGCTCGCGGGCGAAGAAACGCGTTCCGCGCCGCTCGAACTTCAATACGAACTGCGCCTGCGACGGCCGACCACTCACCTTCTCGAAATCGAGATTACCGCTGGCCGAGTCAAGGAACCCGCGCTCGATTTCGTGATGCCCGCCTGGGCTCCGGGCCGCTACGCGATTTACGATTTCGCCAAAAACGTGCAGGAATTTTCGGCGATTGATTCTTCGGGACAGCCGCTCGCCTGGACGAAACTCGATAAGCAGACCTGGCATGTTGATGCGCGCCAGGCTGGCGGCGCGGTGCGCGTGCGCTACCGCGTCTTCGCCAACGACCTCAGCGGCTCCTTCTCGCAATTCGACAGCTCACACGCCTGCCTGAACGGGCCGTCGCTATTCATGTACGTTGATGGCCACAAGGCCGACACGCTCAGTCTCACCGTCGAGGCGCCGCCCAACTGGAAACTGATCAGTGGTTTCTCCGAATCCACCGAGGAGCGGAAATTCCAGGTGGCGAACTACGATGTGCTTGCGGACACGCCCATGGAAATCTCCGCTGATTGCACCGTCGACCAGTTTACAGAGCGCGACAGAACCATTCGCGTCGCGGTGCACAGCTACAGCGACCGTGACCGCGACATCTCCGCGCTCGTAGATGCTCTGAAGAAAGTCGTCCAAGTCGAGATGGCGATGATGCCGGAACCGGACCTCCGGACGTTCACCTTCATTTTTCATTTTGTCCCCGGCCTGGCCATGGGCGACGGGATTGAGCATCTCAATTCGACCCAGGTCATTGTGCGGGGTGAACTGTCTGGCGGCGGGCTGGCGGAGGCACTCGAAACCGGTGCGCACGAATTCTTCCACCTGTGGAACGTCAAACGGCTGCGGCCTGTGGGCCTCGGGCCTTTCGACTACACCCGCGAGCAGTACACTCGCTCGCTTTGGTTTGCCGAGGGACTGAGCACTTATTACTCTTACGTTTTCCTGCGGCGCTCGGGGGTCTGGACGCGGGAGCAGTTCCTGGAGCGGTTGGCCGATGAAATCCGTACGTTCGAATACGAGCCCGGACGCCGGCTGATGTCGGCGGAGAGCTCGAGCTTCCACGCCTGGTTTTTCGACCGCTCGCCGCAGATGCAGGAGACCAATTTCGCGAATACGACTGTTTCCTACTACAACCAGGGCGCGGTGCTGGGGGCGCTTCTCGACCTGGAAATTCGGGCGCGCAGCGGCGGACAGAAATCGCTCGACGATGTCCTGGTCGCCATGTACCAAAAGTTTTATGCGGCGCCCGCGACGAGCTATTTCGGCCCCGGACGCGGCTACGAAGAACACGACATCCTGGAAACGGTAAACGCGGTCGCCGGCGCCGATCTGACTTCCTTCTTTGACCGTTACATTCGTGGCACCGAGCCGTTCCATTACGAGACGGCGTTCGCTTCTGCCGGCCTCCGTCTTCGAATCTCCACCAGTCCCGGCTCCGCGCCCAGCCTCGGAGTGCTGACCAATCGCGTTGACCGCGGGCTGATGATCGTCGCGGTGCGTCCGGGCGGCGCCGCCGACCGGGGAGGGTTGAGCCGCGACGATGTGCTGCTCGCGGTGGATGAGCTTCCGCTGGCCGTAGACGATCTTCCGGACCGGCTGAAGATGTATCCGCCGGGCGCGGTCGTTCCGTTTAAGGTTGAGCGCCACGGGCGCGAGCGAAGGATCGAAGTGAAGCTCGATCCGCCTTTCGCGGACAAATATTCGATTGAGGAATTGACCGGCGCAGCCGCCGAACAAGATTCGATCCGCCAAGGGTGGCTGGGGAACCCGAAGTGACGCGCCCACCGCAGCCTGAGCGCGTCGTAATCGCCTGGCGTTGATCCCTCCAAGACTGTCCTGGCGAAGGTCCCACGGAAATTCTTCCCCGCAATCGATTGCACCAAAACGATGCAAGCGTGTTAAACTATCTGGATAACAGCCATGCGGGAGCCATTCCTTCAAAAACTGGAGAAGCGCATCGCGGTCTGCGATGGAGCCATGGGCACGCTCCTCTACGCGAAGGGCATCTCTCTGAACCGGTGTTTCGACGAGCTGAACCTGACCATGCCCCAATTGGTCAAAGAAGTTCACCTCAGCTACGTCAAGGCCGGGGCTGATGTCGTGGAGTCGAACACTTTTGGCGCCACGCGGCTGCGCCTGCAAAAATCCGATCTCGGCGACAAAGTCCGCGAGATCAACCTGGCGGGCGCTCGCCTGGCGCGCGAGGTGGCGGGCGAGGACCTCTACGTGGCCGGGTCGGTGGGTCCGCTCGGCCTGCGACTGGAACCCCTGGGGCCGACTTCGCTCGCGGAGGCCCGCGAAGCTTTTCGCGAACAGATCCAGGCGCTGGTGGAAGGCGGCGTGGACCTCATCCTCATCGAGACCATGTCGGACTTGAATGAAGCCCACCAGGCGCTGCTTGCCGCGCGTGAGGTATGTCCGTTGTCCGTCGTCGTGCAGATGACCATCCAAGACGACGGATCAACACCCACCGGAACCCTGCCGGAGGATTTCACCCGCCAACTGGACGCCTGGGGCGCCGACCTGATTGGAATTAATTGCAGCGTCGGACCCGCCGCCGTGCACGCGACCTTGGAGCGGATGGCGGCCGTGACTACCAAGAAACTCTCCGCCCAGCCCAACGCCGGACTGCCCCGCACCATTGACGGCCGCAACATTTATCTCTGCTCGCCCGAATACATGGCCAGCTACGCGCGGCGCTTTATTGACGCCGGGGCGCGGCTGATCGGCGGCTGCTGCGGCACCACTCCCGAGCACATTCGCGCCATCAAAGCCGCGGTTCGGTCCTTGAGTCCGCAAGGTACACGCACTGCCATCGAGGTTTCCACGCGGCAGGTCCGCAGCGCGGAGCCGGTGCCCGTCGAGAAACGCTCGCAGCTCGCCAGGAAACTCGCTCAGGGAGAATTCCCAGTCGTCGTCGAGATACTTCCGCCCAAAGGGTCGGACCCGACCCGCGAGGCTGAAGGCGCCCAATATTTGTTGGCCCAGGGAGTGGATGCCGTCAATATCCCCGACGGAACCGGCGCGACGGCGCGGATGAGCGCGCTGACACTGGCCGCCCTTCTGCAACAGCGCGTGGGCGTGGAAGTCATTCTCCATTACGGGTCGCGCGACCGCAACGTTCTCACCATTCAATCCGATTTTCTGGGCGCCTATGCGCTGGGATTGCGGAACATCCTCGCCTTGACGCGAGACACGGCCCAATATGCGACCCTTCAGGAACCAGGCATCTTTGAAGTTGATGCCATCGGATTGGTGAATATTCTGAACAATCTCAATCGCGGCCTGGACGCGGGCGCCAATCCGCTGGGAACGCAGACGGGCTTCCTGATCGGCGTCGGGCTGAATCACTCCGCCGTGGAACCCGAGGCGGAGCAGCGGCGATTTGAGCACAAATTGCGGGCGGGGGCCAATTTCGCCGTCACTCAGCCGGTGTTTGACGTCGAACAACTGGCGCGGTTTCTCGAGCGGCTCGAATCCGCAGGGGCGCGCCGCATCCCCCTCCTCGCGAGCCTTTGGCCGCTGACGAGCTTCCGCAACGCGGAGTTTATGAACAACGAAGTCCCGGGTGTCTCGGTCCCTCCCGCCGTCATGGAGCGCATGAGGAAAGCCGACACGGGAGAACCGGCGCGCGCGGAGGGATTGAAGATCGCCCAGGAGACGCTCCTCCAACTCCGCGATCTGGTGCAGGGTGTGCAAATCGTGGCGCCCTTCGGCCGCTACGCGATGGCCGTGGAAGTGGCGCAAATCCTGAAAGAAAAGGGTAAAGTGTAAAGGGTGAAGTGAAAAAGGCCTCCCGCACACCGCCTTTTTTCACTTTACCCTTTAACCTTTACACTTTACCCTTTGGTTCGACATGACCCAACAACCCAAGCCGGGAAAACCTGAAAGCTTCGAGAAGAACCTCGAGCGCCTCGATGCCATCGTCCGGCAACTCGAAGACGCCGAACTGCCGCTTGAAAAGGCCTTGCAACTCTACGAAGAAGGCATGAAACTCTCCGCGGTTTGCCATCAGCAATTGGAAGAAGCCGAGGGAAGGGTCGAGATTCTGATGAAGAAGACCGGCGGGAAGGTCGTGGCCGAACCCTTCCGCACCGAGGAGACCGAGGACGCTTGAGCGCTACACCCTCTCCCACGCTGCGCCACTACTTGGAAGAGCAGCGACTGCTCGTGGATGGCGAGTTGGAGCGAATCCTGCCCGGCCCCGACTCCTACCCGGACTCCATCCACAAAGCGATGCGGCACTCGGTCTTCGCGGGCGGGAAGCGGCTGCGGCCCATCTTGTGCTTAGAAAGTGGTCGGCTGTTCTCCGGCAGCGAATCGAGCCTGCTGCGCCTGAGTTGCGCGCTGGAGTTGATTCACACCTATTCGTTGATTCACGACGACCTGCCGGCTCTCGACAATGACGACCTCCGGCGCGGGAAACCGACGTGCCACAAGGCGTTTGGCGAGGCTACGGCGATCCTGGCGGGTGACGCGCTGCTGACCTTGGCGTTTGAGATCCTCGCCTGTCCTGGTGCGCCAAACGATGCGCGTCGGCTGCGCGTGGTCCACGAGATTGCATACGCCATCGGAACTCGCGCTGGAATGGTAGGCGGGCAGGTGGTGGACCTCGAGACCACGGGGCGCAAGACGGATGCTTCGACGCTGGAGTATATTCACTCCGCCAAGACTGGCGCTTTCATCCGCATCGCCGTGCGCGCCGGCGCGCTCGATGCCGACGCCGGGGAGGATCAACTCGCTCACGTTTCAGTTTATGGAGAGAAGATCGGCCTGGCATTTCAGATCGCCGACGACTTGCTGGACGTGACGGGCTCGAAGGAAGAACTCGGCAAGTCGGTGGGCAAAGACGGCCAGCAACAGAAGGCCACCTATCCCGCCATCCACGGAATCGAGGAATCGCGGCGCATCGCGTCGCAGCTTGTCGAGGAAGCGTGCCAAGCTCTCTGCCTGTATGGGACCCGGGCGCATCGGCTCCAGGAGATTGCTCATTTCCTGGTTGAGAGGGACCATTGATGGAATACCAGTACCTGACGCACATCGATTCTCCGGTGGACCTGAAGAAGGTCCCGCGCGCTGAGCTTCCCAAGGTCGCCGAGGAACTGCGCGACTACCTCGTCTCCGTCGTTTCGAAAGTGGGCGGGCACCTAGCCTCCAGCCTGGGGGCAACGGAACTGACGATTGCGCTTCACTACACGTTCGACGCACCCCGCGACAAGATCGTCTGGGACGTCGGCCACCAGGCGTACGGCCACAAGATCCTCACCGGCCGGCGCGACCGCTTCCCGACGCTTCGCCAGTACGGCGGCATCTCGGGATTTCCCGTGCGCGATGAGAGCCCTTACGACACGTTCAACGTGGCCCACGCCGGCACCGCTATCTCCGGCGCGCTGGGCATGGCCACGGCGCGCGACCTGAAGGGCGAAGATTTCTATGTGATCGCCGTCGTTGGCGACGCCGGCCTGACGTCGGGCGTGGAACTCGAAGGCATCAACAATCTGGGGACGCTGCAGAAAAAAGTTCTGGTCATCCTCAACGACAACAAGATGTCGATTTCGCCCAATGTCGGCGCCTTTGCCGGCTATCTGAACCGCATCGTGCACGGCCAGGCTTACCATCGCCTGCGCGAAGAAGTGGAGAAGATGATCCTGGCCGTTCCCCGCCTCGGTCCCCGCCTGCTGAAACTCTCGAAGGAAATCGTCGAGTCCGCCAAAACCAAATTGATTCCGGGACTGGTGTTTGAGGAACTGGGTTTCGACTACGTCGGGCCCATCAACGGCCACAGCCTCGACGAACTGCTCGATGTGCTCGCCCAGGTGAAGGACAGTCCGCGGCCCACCATGCTCCACATCGTGACGCAAAAGGGCAAGGGCTATCCGCACGCCGAGCAACTCCCCATGAAATATCACGGCGTGACGCAGTTTGATATCTCCACCGGCGCCTTCCATAAGGCGCCGACCAAGGCGCCGTCGTACACTTCGGTTTTCGGCAAGGCGATGTGCGAGCTGGCGGAGCAGGATTCGCGCGTCGTCGCTATCACGGCCGCCATGGCCGAGGGCACGGGCCTGGACGAGTTTGCCAAGAAATTCCCCGAGCGCTTTTTTGACGTCGGCATCGCCGAGCAACACGCGGTAACTTTCGCCACTGGTCTGGCCTGCGAAGGGATGCGTCCGGTGGCGGCGATCTATTCGACGTTCTTGCAGCGCGCCTACGACCAGGTGATTCACGATACCTGCCTGATGCACGCGCCCGTGACTTTCGCGCTCGATCGGGGCGGCATTGTCGGCGCCGACGGCCCCACGCACCACGGTCTCTATGACCTCGCGTATCTTTCACCGCTCCCCGGCATCGTCGTCATGGCGCCCAAGGACGAGAACGAATTGCGCCACATGCTCTACACCGCCATCAATGTTGACGGTCCCGCCGCGCTGCGCTACCCGCGCGGCAACGGCATCGGCGTGCCGCCCGACCCGGTTTTCAAGCGCCTGGAGATCGGCAAGGGCGAAATCGTGCGCGAGGGGAGTGATGTCGGCATCCTGGCACTGGGCAGCATGGTCTATCCTTGCTTGGAAGCCGCGGAGAGACTCGCAGCCATGGGGATTCACGCCACGGTCATCAATGCGCGATTCCTCAAGCCGCTCGACGAAGAACTGATTTGCTGCCTGGCTGCGGAAAAACAGTTCCTGGTAACAGCCGAGGAGGGCACCGAGGCGGGCGGATTCGGCGCTTGCGTCGGCGCCATGCTCCACGACAGAAAGATTTCCACCAGCATCCTGCGGATCGCGGTCCCCGACCGCATCATTCCGCACGGCGCGCCCAACCTGCTGCACGCCAAGTACGGCCTGGACGCGGACGGCATCACGGAGCGCATCAAGACATTCGCCCACGAGTTTCCCGTCCGGCCGGAATTGAAGCACCGGTCGGTACAGCGCCCCTAAACAGGCGGCGTCGCGCCCGTCGCCCCGTTACCTTCCCTACGACCGAATCTTTGGCCCATGCTGAAGGCGCACCCCTTTCCTTCACCTGACCAGCGCGGTACTCTCTCTCCATGGCGCGCGCCACAATACACAAGACTCGCCTCGACTCCCTGCTCGTGGAGCACGGGCTGGTGGATTCGCGCGAGAAAGCTCAGGGTCTGATCCTGGCCGGGCAGGTTCTGGTGGAGGAGCAAAAGGTGGAGAAATGCGGCGCGCGCGTGAGCGCGGAGGCGGCGGTGCGACTGCTTGGCCAACCGCCCCGTTACGTCAGCCGCGCCGGGCTGAAACTGGAAGGCGCGCTCGATCATTTCCGCGTCGAGGTGGAAGGAAAGCCCTGCCTGGACATCGGCGCCTCGACCGGAGGCTTTACCGATTGCCTTTTGCAGCGCGGCGCGGTCAAGGTTTTTGCCGTGGACGTGGGGACGAATCAACTGGACTGGAAACTGCGCCGCGATCCGCGGGTTGTGTCGCTCGAGAAAACCAACGCCCGCCATCTGACCATCGAGCCGATCGGCGAACGCGTCGCGTTGGCAACGATGGATGTCTCGTTCATCTCCGCCAACTTGATTCTTCCCGCCCTGCCGCCGCTGCTGGAACCGCGGGCACAAATCCTGGTGCTGGTGAAACCGCAATTCGAAGTCGGCCGCGGTCAGGTCGGCAAGGGTGGGATCGTGCGTGACGCAAAGCTGCAACAGGGAGCTGTGACCAAGGTCGCCCGGAAACTTGTCGAGCTTGGCTTCCGTGATGTCGCTTCGGCGGAAAGCTGTTTGCCGGGCGCGTCCGGCAACCGTGAGTTCTTCCTGCATGCAATTTGGGAAAAACGCGCCTAAAATAACTGCGCTTCTTTCAACGGAGAGGTAGCGCCACCCGGGAGGGCGGCCCTAATCGGCCGCGCCGGCGGGACCGGTGCCGCGGCGAAGGTAAAGTTCCCATGCCCATCAAACGCGTCGGGATTATTTCCAAGCCCAAGAAGACGGAGATTCGTGAAATCGTTCCGCCGCTCTGCGCCTGGCTGCGCGAACGCGACGTGGAAGTCTTCATCGACAAGGAAACCGCCTCGATTGTCGAGAGCTCGGGAAAATCCCTCGGCCGCAACGAGATGTCCAGTCAGGCCGATTTGCTAATTGTGCTGGGTGGCGACGGAACACTTCTGGCGACGGCCCGCGCCCTGAACCGAAAGCCCGTTCCCATCCTTGCTGTCAATCTGGGCGGGCTGGGATTCCTTACCGTCATCACACGCGAGGAACTCTACCCAACCCTCGAGCAGGTTCTGGCGGGAAAGGCGGAAATCGAACGCCGCGTGCAAATCGCCGGCGAACTGGTCCGCGCCGATGAAGTCATCTCTTCCTTTCTGGCGCTCAACGACGTGGTGCTTAACAAAGGCGCCATCGCGCGCATCCTGGACTTCGATGTCCTGGTGGATGGGCGCTTCATCTCGACTTACAAATCCGATGGCCTGATCGTTTCCACTCCCACCGGCTCGACGGCGTATTCACTCGCCGCCGGAGGGCCCATCGTGGCGCCGGCGGTCGCAGCCTTCATCGTCACTCCCATCTGTGCCCACACCCTGACCCAACGTCCGCTCGTTTTGCCCGATACCGCGCACATCGAGATCGCCGTCAAGAGCCAGCATGAGGCGGCTTACCTGACCGTGGACGGCCAGGTGGGGCTTGCCGCGCACAGTGAAGACGTCGTGCGCTTGCGAAAAGCGGACTCCCATGTGGAAATCGTCCGGCCTCCTGCCAAGGACTATTTCGAAATCCTGCGGCAAAAGCTCAAGTGGGGAGAACGGTAGGAATTGTGAATGATGAATTGTGAATTCTGAATTCTACGTGACTTCCCCTGCCATCAAGTCATCCAATCGCTCACGTGGGCGAATGAGTTCGGCTTTCTCTCCATCAACCAAGACCTCGGCGGGGCGGGGCCGAGTGTTGTAGTTCGAGGCGAGGACGTAACCATAGGCGCCGACGGTGAGGATAGCGAGCAGCTCGCCGGGCTGGACGTCGGGCATGGCGCGGTCTTGCGCGAGGAAGTCGCCGGTCTCACACAGAGGACCGACCACATCGGCGGTGAGCGTTTCGGCGGAGCCTCTCACAACGGGCACGATTTCGTGGTATGAGCCGTAAAGCGTGGGGCGCATCAGGTCGTTCATGCCCGCATCCACGACGATGAAATTCTTCTGCTGGTTGCGCTTCACGTAGAGGACGCGCGCCAGCAGTACACCCGCGTCGCCGACGATGGCGCGCCCGGGTTCGACAATCAAGCGATACGACGACTGGCTCAGCCGCGTGACGAGGCCGCTGAACAAGCGATCCACGGCCAGGGGTTGCTCGTCCGCATAGCGAATCCCATAGCCGCCGCCGATGTCGAGAAACTCGACAGGGATTCCTTCCCTTCGAATCGTTTGGGCGACGCTGAGAATTTCGTCCAGGGCTTTTAGGAAAGGCTCGACCTCGAGGATCTGGGACCCGATGTGGCAGGCCACGCCGCGCACCCGCAACCATTCCGAGCGCGCCGCCCGGCGATAGAGTTCCACGGCCTCATCCTTGGGAACGCCGAACTTGTGAACGATCTGGCCGGTGGAGATGTAGGGATGAGTCTCCGCGACGACATCCGGGTTGACGCGAACCGCGATCGGAGCAGGTTTGCCGAGCGCCCGCGCGCGGCTTTCGAGGAGTTCCAACTCCCCCGCCGACTCCACGTTGAACATCAGGAGGCTGGCGGCAAGGCCGGCATCAATCTCTTTCGCGGTCTTGCCCACGCCCGAAAACACGACGCGCGTTGGGTCGGCTCCGGCGCGCAACACCCTTGCCAGCTCGCCGCCCGAGACAATGTCGAAACCCGCACCGGCTTCATGCAGCAATCGCAAGATTCGGAGACTGGAATTAGCTTTGACGGAATAGCAGATCTGGCTGGGGATTTGGGAAAGCCCCGAGGCGAGACGGTGGTAGTTCTCCAGGATAGCGGCACGGCTGTAAACATAAGCCGGCGTCCCGAAGCGCTCGGCAACCGATTGGAGCGAGACTTCGCCGCAATGAAGCTGATTGGAAAGGTAGTGGAAAGCGGTCATGGCAAGTTGTCAGTTGTCAGTCCGACCCGCGCGCGGAACTGCATTGCGACAATTCCTCTTCACCGGACGCGGAAGAGTAGAAGTGTTTGGTCATCCCGTCGCGGGTGGCCCTGCTCGAAGCGCGCGAGCTCGGAAAAAATAGTCCCCAGGATTTCGCCGAGGGGGCGGTGCGCGTTCTCCCGCAAGGCCTTCTCCAGGCGCCGCGTGCCAAACTCTTCGTGCTGAGGGTTGGCGGCCTCCTGCAAGCCGTCCGAGTACATTGCCAGCAGGTCTCCTTTCTCCAGCGTCACGGCGGTTTCCTGGTATTCGACGTGTTCAAGCAGGCCCAGTGGAACGCCTTCCACTCGGATGGGTTTGGCGTGCCCGTTCCGGACAAGGATGGGCAAAGGCATGCCGGAATTGGCCAGGCGGAGGGTCCGCACCTTCGGCTCCCAGATCGCGTAGGTCAGGGTGATGAAGTGGCCTTCGATCCTGCGCTCGAGGAGCATGACGCTCAGCCGCTTGAGCATTTCGGGGGCCGGCAACCGCAGTGGCGCCAGGCTGCGCAGGATGCCGCTGGCCATGGCGCCGTAAAGCGCCGCCGGCGCGCCCTTGCCACTCACATCCCCGATGGCCAGGACGTGACGGTCTTTCCCGTAGTTCAGGAAGTCGTAAAGGTCGCCCCCGAGCTCACGCGCGGGCTGGAACCGCGCGCAGACCTCCAGACCCGGAATCACCGGGCAGAGCGCGGGCATGAGATGGAGCTGGATCTCGCGAGCGCGCTCGAGGTCGCGCTCCATGCGCGCCTCGCTCCTCACCACGCACTCGTAGAGCCGCGCGTTCTCGATCGCTACGGCGATTTGCGGCGCGAGGGTGGAGAAGATGCGCACGTGCTCTTCGGTGAAGTAACCCAGTTGCGGGCTCTCCATGTCCACAACGCCGATGACCTTGCCGTGGTAGATCAGAGGCACGGCCATCTCCGACCGCGTGTCGGGATTGGTCATGATGTAGCGCGAATCCTTGCTGACGTCGGAGACCACGACCGTCTGGCGCGAGCTGGCCGCTGCCCCCACGACCCCCTGTCCGGCATGGACGCTGCACTTGTCGGACATCCGCTCATCCTGGCGCAGGGAAATGACGGCATTGATGGTCTGGGATTGTTCGTCGAGCAGCATGATGCTGAAGCGGTGGTAATCGATCAGCCGCTTGGTGAGCGCGCCGATTTTGCGCAGAAGTTCGTTCAGCACCAGCACCGAACTCAACTCGCGGCTGATTTCGTTGAGGAGTTGCAGGGTGCGCGACTGGCGCACGCTCCGGCGGTAGAGCCGCGCGTTCTCGATGGCCATAGCGATCCGGCCGGCCAGAAGTTCGAGCAGATTCTGGTGCTGCTCGGTAAAAAATCCGGGCCAGGGCGCTTCCAGGTCGACAACTCCGACCAATCGATTCTTGGCAATCAGCGGCACGGCCAGCTCAGACCGCACCGAAGGCAGCGATTGGATGTAAGCGGGGTCGCGGCGCACGTCGCCAATCCGCACCGAGCGGCGTGATTGGGCGGCTCGTCCCACGATACCCTCGCCCACCTTGATCCGCAAGTTCTTCACAACCTCCTCCGGATGGCCGAGGCTGAAGCGTACGCGCAATTCCTGCGTCTTGTCTTTGAGGAGAAAAATGGCGAAGACCTCGTAGTCGATGACGCGCTTCACCATCTCGCCGATGCGCACCATCAGCTCGTCGAGGTCGAGCGTGGAGTTGATCCGCTCACTCACTTCGAGGAGCAAAGTGAGGAGTTCGGTCAGTTCCAGCGGTCGTGCTACGGGTTTGACGGCTTCTTGCATGGTTTATGCCAGGAGTCCCGCGGCTTCCTGCAGAATGGCCACACCGGCGCTGGTGCCCAGACGGTTCGCACCCGCTTCGAGCATGCGCAATGCGTCGGAGAGGGTGCGGATTCCGCCGGCGGCCTTGACGCCCACCGCGCGGCCTACTGTCTGCCGCATGAGTCGAACGTCCGGGGGCGTGGCGCCCGAAGGGCCGAAACCCGTAGAAGTTTTCACGAAATTCGCGCCAGCCCTGTCGGCGATCCGGCAAGCCGCGACCTTCTCATCATCCGTGAGGTAAGCATTTTCCAGGATGACTTTCAGCACCGCGCCACCCTCGCGGCAGATTTCGACCACGCCCCGAATATCGCATTCCACACGGTCCAAGTCGCCGGACTTCATTGCGCCAATGTTCATTACCATGTCAATTTCCTGCGCGCCGGCGCAGATTGCCGTCCACGCCTCCGCCCGCTTCTGCATCGTCGTCGAGGCGCCGAGCGGAAAACCGGCCACGGTTCCAACCCGCACGCCCGACCCGTGGAGCATTCTGGCCGCCAGCGAAACCCACACTGGATTCACACAAGCCACGGCGAAGCCGGACCGCAGGGCCTCGTGGCAAAGGCGCTCCACCTGGACCTGGGTGGCGTCAGGGCGAAGCAATGTGTGGTCGATGCATCCGGCGAGCTTGCGCAGTTCCGCCGTCCCAATACTCTCATCCGCTGCAAGGACAGCGCCGGGCTTCGAGGCGCCCGCCGAAGCAACGGCCAGCTTCTCGATCAGGGCGCTCATTTCCTCTCTCGTCATGACAAGCGTTGCCATCAGTGCCTGTTCTGGTGGGTCTGCCACGGCCCGAATGAATTTCGCCTACGAAACGCCCCACCGGGCTGGTCACACTCGCGACCAATGTTGGCGCTGAACGTTCTATTGTAACATACGAGCTCGGGCAGCCCAGGAGCCGCCCGGACAGCGGGTTTCCTATGGACAGGATGCGGTTCGAAAAACTGGTTGAACAGTCGCTGGCGCGATTGCCCGAGCTCTTTCGCAGCAAACTGACCAACATCGCGATCATCGTCGAGGATTTGCCGCCGCGCGAGGCCGAACGCGATGACCTGCTGCTGGGGCTTTTTCATGGAGTCCCCCTCACCGACAAGAGCGTTTTCCAGGCCTCATTGCCGGACCGGATTTTCCTCTATCAGAAGAACATCGAGGCTGTTTGCTCCACCGACGAAGAGATTCGCCGGGAAATCCGCGACACGCTGCTCCATGAGTTGGGTCACTACTTCGGGCTAAACGAAGATGAGTTGCGCGACATCTGAGATACGAGCCAAGCGCCGTCCTCCCGAAAGGATTCGGCGCGTCAATCTCAAACAGGAACGACATGGAACTTCGCCGTACCTTATAATGGCCAAGGATGCTAGTCCTGGCTCTCGATACCACAAGTGAGCGCGGCGGCGCAGGCTTGTTTTGCGACCACCAATGCCTGGCGGCGGAAGCCAGCGAGAGCGCCGAAGGCTATTCTGTGACCTTGTTCCAGATGGTGGACCGGCTGATCGAAGCAGCAGGCGCCAAGGGTACGATGCCGGTTCGAGGTTTAGCCGACATCGACCTCTACGCAGTTGCGACCGGGCCGGGATCATTCACGGGGATTCGTGTCGGCGTGGCTGCGGCGCAGGCGTGGGCCAAGGCGTTTGGCCGGCCGGCGTACGGAATCTCGGTTCTCGAGGCGATGGTGGATGATGCGCAGCCGCAAACCGATCTCGCCGTGCCCATCCTCGACGCACGCCGGAGCGAGCTTTATCGCGGGGTGTTTAGGCGATCGGCAACCGAAGACCGCGCCTTGGTTCCAGAAGGCGACGGCGAACTCCTGACACCGGCGGCTTTGGCCAACTCTCTCGTTGACCTTCTCCGCTCGAACGTTTCCATCACCTGCGTGGCGCGGGAACACGACCAGCTGGCAGCGAGCTTGCGCGAGAGCCTGCCGCCACAAGTCCAATGGCAAATCATCTCGGGACCACTGCTGGCGGCAATTGCGCGCAAGGCGCTGGCGGCCTTCCGGCAAGGGAAAACACCGTCACCTGGGGAGCTTGATGCCTGCTATATCCGCCGGACCGACGCGGAGTTACACTGGAAGGCGTGAATTTGTCGGTTGTGGGTTGTCGGTGGTTGACGGTTGGATTCACTCAGAATGGGCTGCGACTTTCCCGCAAGGGTATATACTAAATCCGTACTCACCGAGCTCCCGTGAGAGAACTCTGACCCATCATGCGAATCAGACTTGCCGACAAAGATGACCTGCGTGCGATCATCGCCATGCAGGAGAAGAGCCCGGAAGCTTCGCATTGGGTGCCGGCCGATTACGCGCGCCTGATGGACGATGCCGGGGGAAAGATCCTGGTGGCAGAATTGCCCACGATGGACCCTCCCAAGATTCTGGGTTTCGCCGCCTTCCACCGCGTCATCGACGAAGTGGAAATCCGCAACATGGCCGTTGACCCCGAACACCGGCACCAAGGCGTGGGCCGGGCCTTGCTCGAGACGGCTCGCGAACGCCTGCTGCAGGCCGGCGCCAAGCGAGTTTTCCTTGAAGTGCGCGCCTCCAACAAGCCTGCCTTGTCGCTCTACTACTCGATCGGCTTTGCAATTCACTCGCGCCGGGCAGACTACTACCACGATCCCCAGGAAGACGCACTGATACTCGCCTTGGAACTCCACCCGCCCACCGTTCTCTCGGGCCTATAGGCGCGCCCTCAGTCAGATTCGCGTCTCGGGGGATCGCGCCGCGACAAGAGAAAACCCCAGACGCGGGATCTGTCTCCGACTCCCCAATTCGTGCGGAGTCTGCACCAACTTGGGGCACACCTTGCAATGAATCAAGGGCAGAGGTTAAATGGTCGTGGTCCTACCTGAGGCACCGACATGCGCAGGCGAGCCGGCCCACGCCTAATGACCAGTTTCCTCGTCGTCGTCGTCCTTTCATCGCTGACGGCCATCGCTCAAGAGACCTCCTGGGACCAACAAATGGACGCGGGGCGCAAGGCCCTCGAAGCGCGCCACTACGACGTGGCGGAAAAGCACCTAAAAGCCGCAATGGACGAGGCCGAAGGTTTCGGCTCAAGCGACCCGCGGATGATCACGAGCCTCGAGACCCTCGTGGAACTCTACCATCGTCAAGGGATGACCGCGCCGCAAGAACCCCTCAAGAAGCGCCTTCTGGAAATCCGAGAAGGCGAGCTGGGATCAACTCATCCCGATTTGGTACCTTCCCTTCTGGAGTTGGCATGGCTTTACGAGCAACGCCAGAAGCCCGCCGAGGCCCTGCCCTTGTTCCAAAGAGTGCTCGAAATCCGCGAGACCGCCCTCGGCCCGAACGACCCGCAGACTATCGAATCGGTCAATGAACTAGGCCGGACTCTCCTCGAGCTTCGCAGGTTTGAAGAAGCTGAGGAGATGTTCCGCAGGTCGCTGCTCACTCATGAAAACAACCCCGTTACCGATGCAGATGCGATTGCAAGAGATCTCAAGAACCTAGCCTTTGTTTACTCCGGCCAGGGATTGCGCGGCGAGGCCGAGGCGCTCGATCGTCAGGCGTACGAGGTTCAGAATGCGGCGTCGGGCGAAAGCGGGGAGGCGGCAATGGAAGCCGCTTGGCATATGGGAGAATTCTATGCGGCGAAGTGGAGATTCGCCGAAGCCGAGCCCCTGCTCTTACAGGCTATTGAAATCGAGGAGAAAGCGTTAGGGGCGCGACCTGGGAACCTTCTGTTCCGCTATCAGGAGATGGTGCGGGTCTACCGACTGCAGGGGCGGGACGAAGAAGCGGAGGCGTTTGTGCAGCGCGCCCTCTCCATCGCCGCCAAGCCGGGAAAGGCAGAGCCCGCAGGCGCGCAAGGTGTGGACGCTAAAATCAAGGTTCTCAATTCGGCCGCCCTCTACATGACCGAGCGCCGGTTTGCCGAGGCCGAAAAGCTCTACCGGCAAGCGCTGCAAATCAACCGGACAACCGAAGGCCGGGACTACCCCATGGGAGCCTCGATCCTGGAGGGCCTGGGCAGTTCCATCTGCGCGCAAGGCGACCTCGAGCGGGCTTTGCCGTTTCTGCGGAAGGCGATTGCGGTTACCGAAAAAGCTGAAGGAGCAAACCATCCTCGCGTGGCCAGCAGCATGATGTCCCTGGCCCGATGCTACTGCCGGCTGGACCTCGACACGGAGGGTGAAGCGGTCTTGAAGCAGGCCCTCCAGATTCTCGACAAGCCTCGGCCCCAAATTCCCTTCGAAATCTTCAACGTGCTGGAATTCTACGCCCGCCTCCTGCGCGCGACCGACCGTGAAACCGAGGCAAAGCGGGTTGATGCCCGTATGCAAGAGCTCAACGAAAAGCTCAGCCAGCCGAATCCCGAACCTTGATCGGAGGACTTTTCGACTCGTCCGCTTTCGCTTGAATGGCAATAAGGTGTGTGCTAGGCTGACCTTTGAGCCATCCCAGCCGCAGGAGGTGACACGCCCGTGAGCAGCCCAACCGAGGCCATCCGGGAGCAGTTGATGGCCAGCAGCGAAGAATTCCAGCGCCTCCGTGAAGAACACGCCCGCTACGCTTCCCAGTTGGACCAATTAGCCGCCAAAACTTACCTCAGCGAGCAAGAACAGATCGAAGAGGTGCGGCTGAAGAAGATGAAATTGCGGGTGAAGGACCAGATGGAAATGCTGGTCCAGAAGGCTCGCGTCGCGTAAGGATCGGCGCCGAACGCCACCGGACGAGTCCAAACGCCGGTGGCGAGAGAGGGGGCGAACCTCAGAGGAGAGGTGCATCGAGCCTCTGCCCGCGCCAACGTGATCCCAGCGCAAGAAAACAACTCATGGTCAAGGAGGGTTACTCGTATGGGCTGCCGCTGGTCCTGATGACCGGCGGCTTGATTGGGGTGAAACTCTACCTCCCCGCTGGTTTCTTTCTCCTTCTCGCCATCCTGGTTCTCAACTTTTTCCGCGACCCCGAGCGTAAGGTGACTGCCGAGCCGGAAGCCATCGTCTCGCCGGCGGACGGGCGCGTCGTGCAAATCGTCGACGAGGATTTCGAGGGCCGGCCGCTGCGCCGCGTGAGTATCTTCATGTCACCCCTGGACGTTCACGTGAACCGGTCTCCGATTGCCGGGACGGTTCGCCAGGTCGCTTACCACAAAGGCCGGTTCCGTGTGGCCTCGCAGGCGCTGGCCTCAATCGAAAACGAGCAGAATGTGTTCACGGTTGAGGGCGAGCAGGGTATGGTCGTCGTGAAGCAGATTGCCGGGCTTCTGGCCCGGCGCATTGTTTTCTGGAAGCGGCCGGGCGACCTGCTCCAACGCGGCGAGCGGGTGGGGTTGATCAAGTTCGGCTCGCGCGTTGACGTTCTGGTGGCACCCGAGGTTGATTTGCGCGTCAAAGTGGGCGACCATATCCACGCTGGGAGCAGCATCCTTGGATTCACTCGACCAAAATCCTAAACCCCCGAAGAAAGGCCCCTTCCGCCGCGGCGTATACATCCTGCCCAGCCTCTTCACCGTGGGCACGCTGATCTGCGGCTACTTCGCCATCCTCTCCGTCCTCACAGGGACGCAGATGCTGGCTGCCGGCATCGGCGTCACGCTGAGCATGGTTCCGTTCGACAGTGCGGCCAAGGCCATCGGGTGGGCGGTGCTGTTTGACGGGCTGGATGGGCGCATCGCGCGGCTTACCAATTCCACCTCCGACTTTGGGCGCGAGTTCGACTCCCTCGCGGACGTGATCACCTTCGGAATCGCCCCCGCCTTCCTCGCCTACGCCTGGGGAGTCCGATCCCTCGAGGAGGTCTACGGCACGCAGTTGGTCGAGCATCTGCGCGCGGCGGGGTGGATTGTGACGTTCGCGTTTGCCATCTGCGGCGCAGCGCGACTGGCGCGGTTCAACATCGACAGCACCAAGCCGGCGGGAGACCGTCGGTACTTCATTGGGCTCCCCATCCCGGCGGCGGCGGGGGTTGTGGCGGCCCTGGTCCACTGGGCCAAGTACCCCGTCAACGAATGGGTGTTCGGCATTGTGTGGCTGGGGATTGTGGGCGTGCTGGCAGGTCTGATGGTCAGCCGAGTGCGGTATTACAGCTTCAAGGCGCTCGACCTGCGCCGCCGCCGGCCCTACGTCGCCATTATTGTGATTGGCTTGATCGTCTGGGCAATCTGGACGTATTCGGAAATCACCCTGCTCACCCTCGCTCTCACTTACGGACTCTCCGGCCCCATCGGCCGTCTCACCTCCAAGTTCCGGTCCCAGCCTCCGGCGCCGGAAGAGGTACGCGCGGCATGAAGCCCACCGGGCAGGGATTTCAAGTTGGAATCGCGGGCGCTTCTTCGCTCCTCGGTCAGGAACTCGTGCGCGTCCTCAACGACCGGGCGTTTCCCGTTTCCCGCCTGCTCAGCTTCGAGGCCGACGTTGAAGAACCCGACCTTCCGATCCTCGACCTCTCCACAAGTATCCATACCGAACCTGCAACCGAAGAAGTGAGCGCGACGGAACTGGACTTTCTCTTTCTCGCCGAGCGCCCACGCACCTCTTCCGGCCAGTCGCCGCTGCTCGGCCCGGCGCTCGAGGCGGCACGACGGAGCGCGCCCGGCCGGCCCGCGCACTGCGCCGTCATCGACATGGCCGATGCCTTAGGTGAATCGGCAGGCGTAACTCCCGCCGCGATCTCCTGCATCCCTTTCCTGGAGCGCACGACCCAAAATGCGCCACCTGGTCCGCACGCCAAGCTTTTCACGTCGCTGCATCCCGCGGCCATCACCCTCAGCGCGCTGGTATTGAGACTCGGCGCTCGCCTGCCGCTGAAGAGTGTCGTCGCGCAAGTCTTCTCTCCCGCCTCGGAGATGGGCGCCCGTGCCATTGACGAACTGCAGAAGCAAACGACCAGCCTGCTCAGTTTCCAGCAAGGCCCCCAGAAAGTGTTTGGAGCTCAGCTCGCTTTCAATCTGCTGGCGCATTTAGGAGGGAAACGCGACTCCGACCTCGCGGCGCGTGAGCCCCGCATCCACAACCAGGTCCGGCATTATCTGGCGGGGCGCTTTCCGCCTCCGGCTCTGAAAGTCACCCAGGTCCCCGTGTTCTATTCCCTGGCGCTCTCGGTTTATGTCGAGACTGCCCAGGCGGTAGCTCCCGAAGCGGCAGAGGCCGCTCTGGCGGGAGAACACCTCCGCGTGCGGCGCCGTGGCGAGCCGGCGCCCTCGCCGGTGGATGCGGCGGGATCGGGCGATATCCTGGTTGACAACATCACGCCCGACCCTGCGAATCCCAACGGCTTCTGGATTTGGGCCGCCGTGGATAATATCCGCCTCGCCGCGGAGAACGCCGTCGAGATTGCACAAAGCCTCGTGAAACGCTGAACGATGAATGATGAACGATGAACTCAACGAAAAGTCTTCGCAGCGATGGGACAGACCGGAGTACGCTTGGCAGCGGCTGCAACTTTCTTCCTCATTTCCCTCTTGCCTTTTGCCCTTTGCCCTTTGCCTTTTGATTTTCCTTTCCTGCGGCTACCGCGTCGCTGGCCGCGGCGACCGCCTGCCTCCCGATGTCAAAACCATCGCAGTTCCGATCTTCTCCAATATCACCCCCAAATTCCGCATCGAACAGAGGGTTTCGGCGGCGATCACGCGCGAATTTATCGAGCGCACCAAGTATCGCATCACGCCCGACCCGGACGCCGCCGATGCGGTCCTGAAAGGCGAGATCAAGGATGTGCGCGCGGGGGTGGTGGCTTTCGACCTCTCGACGGGCCGCGCCACGACGCTCCAGGTTCAGGTCATCGCCAAGATCGATCTGGTGGATCGACGCACCCAGAAACTGCTTTTCACGAACTCCAATTACACTTTCCGCGAACAGTACCAGATCAACCAGAATCCTTCCGCGCTCTTCGAGGAACAGGATCCTGCGCTCGACCGCCTCGCGCGCGACCTGGCTCGAACCCTCGTCACGGACAT
>CAZTHM010000013.1:0-17953 GCA_964613505.1 uncultured Acidobacteriota bacterium
TATTCCCCAACGACTTCTCCGGCGCCGCGACCCGTTTCTATCGCAACAACGGCGATGGCACGTTCACCGACGCGACCGAGTCCTCGGGGCTCGCGGCCAAAGGGCGGGCGCGGAAGGCGGTCTTCGGCGACTTCGACAATGACGGCTACCCCGATGTTCTCGTGGTTCGTGACGACGGCCCGCCCATGCTCTTCATGGGCCGCGGCGAGTGCAAATTCACGTATCGCACGGTGGAGGCGGGAAGCGACTTCTCCATTTCCAAAGCTCTCGACGCGCAAGTGGCCGATTTCAACCACGACGGGAATTTCGACATTGCCTTGTGGTCTCCGATTGGCTATGAGGTCCTTCTGAACCGTGGGGGAGAGAAATTCGCCGGCGTGGCCAACTTGCCGGGCATCGCGCCGCCCTCCGGGCCATTTGCTTGGCGCGGAATTGTGGCTGACCTCAACGGCGACAGCTTCGACGACCTCCTCGTCGCCGATGCCGCTGGTTCGTGGCGATTTGTAGCTAACCGCCTGGGTCGCTTCAAAGAATCCAGCCTCAGCTTGCCCGCCGGAAAACCCGAAGGAATCGCAGCACTCGCGCCAACATGGCTCAGCAATCCAGGAAAGCTCAACATTCTGGCCTTGAGCCGAAGCGGCGCCATGATGGCATTTGAGAAGCAAGGCCCTCCCGCGCGCTGGCTGGAAGTCAAGATGAACGGCTACAAGAGTAATTCGCTGGGCGTGGGCAGCATCGTCGAACTCAAGGCCGGAAACTTCTACCACAAGGTCATGGTGACTGGGGACCGCGTCCGCATCTCCACTGGCGACTTGACAAAATTGGACGTGGTGCGCGTGACCTGGCCCAATGCCGTCATTCAGAACTGGGTCAACGTCGCCACCAACAAGCCGATGGAAGTGCGTGAGTCCGAACGGCTGGCGAGTTCCTGCCCGTTCCTTTATGTTTGGGATGGAGAGAGGTTTGTTTTCCTCACGGATGTATTTGGCGTGGCGCCGCTCGGTGAACTGCTTCCCGACGGCAGCCGCATGAAGCCTTACCCGGAAGAGTTCGTCCGCCTGCCGCAAGGGTTGCGCGACCAGAATGGCATGTATGTGTTTCAAGTCACCGACGAGTTGCGGGAAGTCGATTATGTGGACCAAGTCCGAATGGTGGCGGTCGATCACCCCGCGACAGACGAAGTCTATTCGAACGAGATCTTCACGTCTTCGCCGTCATCGCCGGAACTCTATGCGGTGCGCGGCCAGCGCTTCCCCGTAGCCGCCGTGGATGACAAAGGCAACGACGTGCTGCCGTTGCTTCGCGATGTGGACGGCCGCTACCCAACGGACTTCCGCCGCAACCGCATCCTGGGCTTGGCCGACGTTCACTCGCTGACGCTGGATCTGGGCGACGCGCCGGCTTCGGAACCGCTGACGTTGTGGCTCACCGGGTGGGTCTTCTGGACGGACTCGAATGGCGCGCGCGCCCTGATGTCCAATTCGCGGCTGCAGATGGTTCCGCCCTATCTTCAGGTCCGCGATGAGCAGGGACAGTGGGTGACGGTGATTTCGGACATGGGTTTGCCGAGCGGCACCAACCGCACTATGCGCCTGGATCTGACCCGAAAGTTTCTTTCTGCCGACCGCCACGTGCGCATCGTGACCAACTTTTGCGTCTACTGGGACCAGATCTTCTTCACCACCGGCGAGGCACCCGCCCCATCACCGGTGGAGTTGCCGTTGGTTTCCGCCGACCTGCATTATCGCGGCTTCTCGCAGCCCGTCAGCGATCCTCTGCACACCAAGCCCGACTACTTTGCGTACGCGAACCTGCTGGCCGATGCGCCGTGGAATCCTATGATCGGAAACTACACGCGATATGGAGACACCGAGAAGCTCGTGACCCACGCGGACGATCGGCTGGTGGTGATGGCCACGGGCGACGAGCTGACGGTAAAATTCGATGGCCGCGGGCTTTCGCCCCTAAAGCCTGGATGGAAGCGAGCGTTTTTCCTTTACACGCACGGCTGGGCCAAGGATGGCGAGCCCAACACGGCCTATTCGAAGAGCGTCGAGCCGCTGCCGTTCCGCCAGATGTCGAATTATCCCTACGGAGCGGACGAGCGTTTTCCCGACAGCCCCGAGCACCAGGAATATCTGCGTGAGTACCAGACCCGCGGGCGTTACCTGCTGATCCCGCCCCTCGCGCCGCCCGTTCATTAGGCTTCGGGGCGCGAGACGGCGGCTTGAGGGGGAGGGTCACTGAACCCGGCTGGGAGTGGCCGCAGCGGGTAGCGGTGGCGGCGGTGCCATCAATCCCAGACCCTGGAGAAGGAACACCGTACGCTGTGCCGCTCCGCGCCAGACCAGTTGGCAGCCCTCGCCCTGGCAGTTCTGCACGTAAACGTCGCCTCCGGAATATTCCAGGCTGCAATTCTTGAACGTGCAGTTGATGAACACCCCGTCGTCGAGGACCAGGTGCTGGTTTTCGAAGACCTTGCCTTCGTGTCGGTTCATAGTCGTCCCACCCCATTGCACGGCGTTTGGGCCGGAGTTCGCCGCATTGAAAACTGCGGGGAGAAGCTAACACTCGCGGCAGACGGTTGCAACCGCTTGGCCTCACCGGGTGCGGCGCTGTCGGATCACTCTCGCCCAGAGTGAGAGGGCAGTTGGATCATCAGAGTGGCACGTGCGGTTCACGCCTCGTAGGGCGGGGGAGCGACACGCGGGGCGTCAAAATCTGCGGTGGTCTTGAACGGTTCGAACTCACCATTCAAGGCGAAGGGCCGCGTCCGCTCGCGGATGGAAGCAACTTCAGCCTTGCTGAGCGGCTTGAACGTGGTCGCAGCAAGGATGGCCTGCTCCAGGATTTCCATCGAATCGCACCCCGCGCAGACGGTTGAGACCGGTTGGTTCATGGCGTAGTGCAGGCACTCGATCGCGGACACAGCTTTGGTCTTCAGGGCGTTGCCGAACGCCAGCGGCTTCATCCCGATGACTCCGATGTTCCGTTTCACCAACACCGGAAGCACTTGCTGCTCGAAGCTGCGGAAGTGATGGTCGAGCACGTTGATGGGCATCTGGACGGTGTCCCACTCGTACGGCTTGGAGAGCATCTTCAAGTGAATGGCGGGGTCTTTGTGCCCCGTGAAACCGATGTACCGCACCTTGCCCTGCTTCTTGGCGACGTAGGCGGCTTCGATGGCGCCGCTGGGCGAAAAAATCCAATCGGGGTCGGTCTCGTAGACGATCTCGTGAAACTGCCACAGGTCGAGATGGTCCGTCTGGAGTCGCTGCAGGCTTTCCTCCAGGTTCTTGAGCGCGCCTCTCTTGTCGCGCGGGTGGCCCTTCGTCATCAGAAAAACTTTGTCGCGTTTTCCTTGGATCGCCTTGCCCATGCGGACTTCGCTGTCGCCTTTGTGATAGTCGTCAGAGTTGTCGAGAAAGTTGATGCCACGGTCGATCGCGGCCTCGATGATGCGAATGCCTTCGGCGGGATCCTTGGGGACGCCGATGTGATAGCCACCCAGACAGATGAGCGAAACCTTCTCGCCCGTCTTGCCCAGCGTGCGGCGCGGCATCTCCGCGCCCGCGGCCAGCAGCGACGATGAGCCGAGCGCGCCAAGGCCTGCGCCGGCACTTGCGGCTCCGGAGAGTGTGCGGGACAGAAACTCGCGGCGCGTTTGTTCGCGCATGGTTGGCCTCCTGGTTGTTTCGCCCTCGGACGTGGCGGCAGTTTACCACACCGGCCGCGACCCTGCCATCAAGACGACGGGGTGTCAAACCAAACTCGACCGCGCCTCCAGCGGCCGGGAAAGAAATAGTCCTCGTCCCAGACGAACTTGACCCAGTCTTTCTGCGGGGCCTCGTAGGTATGCCAGATTCCCAGATAGCGCGAGAAAGTGTTTTGAGGCGAAGCTTGCTCGAACCCATCACCGGCGCGAAAAACCGGGACGAAGAGCCGACGTCCACCCAGCGTCAGAAGATTCCCACCTTCCTGGAGGTACGCAAAGATCTGTTTCCACGCATCGGCCGGAAACGCCGAACCCTGGGGGTAGCTTCGGCGGCTGAGGATGTCCCTACCAAACGAAGCGAGGTGCGGCAGGTTGGGGATGGAGGAGGATTCCGGTGACCCGCTGGCGCAGCCGCGCCAACGCGGCGGTGTGAAGCTGCGAGACACGCGACTCATCGATCCCTAGTCTCTTTCCGATCGCTTTCATCGTGAGTCCCTGATCGTAATAAAGCATCACGACTTGCCGCTCGCGTTCGGAGATGCGCTCCAGGGCGCGCTCGAGGATTTCTCTCCGCTCGCGGCGAAAGCACGCCTCATACTGATCCACCGGGTTATCCGCGGCCAGCGATTCTTCGCTTCCCCGCCAGTTCGCGGGCTCCCTGGTTCCCACCGACCCCATCGGTCGGAGCCAATCCATCCCCACCGCTTGCAGCTCCAGAACTATCCGGTACCACGCCTTGAGGCCCCCCCCGAGCCCCCCGGCCATCTCGCCGTCGCTGGGCGGGCGGCCGAGCTTTGATTCCAGCTTCCGATACACCGTCTCCGCCTTCTTGCTCTTTCTCCGCATGTCGCGCGAGGCGGTGTCCAGACCGCGCAGTCCATCGAGGATCGCGCCGCGCACCCGGTGCTGCGCATAGCGCTCAAGTTTCACGTCCTTGCGCGCGTCGAATTTGCGAACTGCATCAATAAGACCCAACACTCCCGTGCTGACCAGATCGTCCAGGTCCACATGCAAGGGGAGCCGCTCCCGCATTTGCCACGCCATCCGCCTGACCAAGGGAAGCAGCTTTACCACCAGCTCGTCGCGATTTTGGGGCGGAGGAGGAATCGGGTCAGGATGCGGCTTCGGCTCGATACGACTCTCGACAGGCGCAGGCCGGGGAACAGGCTTCTTCTTCCACGCGGGAGGAACAATTCCCAACGGCAATCCCTGGAACTGCCGGCTGGGTGCGGCCACTGGAGTTGCCATATGCGACCTCGCTGCAATCGTGGCGCGGCGGTCGCTGCCCAGGGTGCTCGCGCACACCTCCGCGCCGGCGCCGAGGCGCGTAGCCTCCACGCAACACATTCAGCGACCTGACAGCAGAACCCGCGTCCGGCCCACTCAATGCAAGCCGCGTGCCAGGAACACCAGGAACCGAAGAGAGAGGAGGAGAAAGCCTTCTCTCTCTCCATTGTAGCCTCTGAATCTTGTCTGTCAGAAAGGCGGGAAGCCGGAAGGAGGGGGCGGGGGATACTTCCTCCTGCCGCAACTGCTTGATCCTTAATGGATTACAGAAATTCCTGGGTTTCGCAGGGCACGCCGCTGGGCAGCGTCCCGCGCCTGCTCAGGGACTCTACCCCAGTGTTGACGTTCACGGAATGAACCGGCCAGGAGATGTGAAGGAGGTTTCCGGGCCACTGAGATCGGCATAAGGGGGAGGCAGTGCTGCCTCCAGTTCCAAAATGGAACTCCCCACCACGCGGGTGCTCGCCGTAACCTGCCGGGGCCGAAAGCAATCCGGGGCCAGGTCGTGAGACGTATACCGCCGACGGGTTTCACACCCCGCGCCTCGGGTCCACGCCACGCTGCGCTGGCAGCAGCCAGGCGGCATGTGGTCAGGTGCTCAAGTTCTCCCTCTATTCCGCCGATACGTCTTTGGTGTGGGCGCAAGATGGGAGCCACGCTGAGGAGGGCGAGATGTTGTTCCCCCGGCCCACTTCGGGATTGAAGTTCCGTTTTGGGAATGGCGCCATGTCGTGAGCCAAAGAGACTCCCGTGCCGCCCCTTGGCGAGGCGTTCAGGCGATTCACAGGTTGTGGCCGGTCACGGGGACGGACTAGCCCGAATCGGGGCCCGTGACCCTCCGGGCGCACAGGGGCCCTGATTCCCAGGGGGTTACGGAGTGAAGCGAATTCGCTCAGCTCGAGCGCCCCGGCCAGCACGCCAGGGGTACTCCGAATGCCATTCCCACCCACAAGGGAGGCAGGCGACGAATCTGCACCATGTGGATGAAATCGCCCTGGCAGCAATGCACCCTGGAGACGTTATCCTGCTTGCCGAGGCCGAGTCGTTAAGGGCGGCAATGGAGGCGGTGTTTTTTGCGGTTCTCGCCTGTCCGGCCTGCGGCACACTCGGGTGCATTACGGCCGCGCAGTATCGCGGGGCCGCGCCCGTCATCTGCGGGTCGGATTGCTGCTCCAGCCGTTTCCGCATTGACGGCAAAAGCCATTTCGTTTACCTTCCTGTGAACTAAGGCGGATCTCGCGGTCACCCCCCACGGTCCCAGGCTCGAAGCTCCTCCGTCTTGTGGGTTTCCAAACATTCAGCAAGGAGACTTGCTGGCCCCTTTCGTATGCTGGCAGGAATTTGCGTTCCGGAGACAACTGGTGCAGCATAGGAGACAGGGTCGCAGCCGACATCTGGCGGAGGTTTGGGGCAACCCTCGCGATCACCTATGTGTGGGAACAGCATAGGAAGGTGAGGCTGTGAAAGAGCGTCCGATAGAACAAGGCGTGATGATTGAGTTTCGTGAGGCGGGGTTCTCTCTGAACGGTGGTGCGCCACTGCTTGCAGGCATGAACCTGCAAATCCAGAGCGGCGAGACGCTGATTCTGCTCGGCCGAAGCGGCGCGGGCAAGACTACGACGCTCAAGCTCATCAACCGGCTGCTTGAACCTACCGCCGGTGAAGTTTTCGTTGAAGGCCGGACGACCACGGCATGGGACCCCATCCGCTTGCGGCGCCGCATCGGGTACGTGATCCAGGAGGTCGGGTTGTTTCCGCACCTGACGGTGGAGCGCAACGTGGGTCTGGTGCCTGCCCTGGAAGGCTGGGAGCCGGACCGCATCCACGCGCGCGTGCAAGAGCTTTTGCAGTTAGTGGGGCTTGATCCCGCGCAGTTTGGTGCGAGGCGGCCGCACGAGCTTTCCGGAGGTCAGCGCCAGCGGGTGGGCGTGGCCCGCGCGCTGGCCGCCGATCCGCCCATCCTGCTTATGGACGAACCCTTTGGAGCGCTCGACCCCGTCACGCGTTCTGAAATGCAGCGCGAATTCAAAGGTTTGAAAGAAGAATTGAAGAAAACGATTGTGTTCGTCACGCACGACCTGCGGGAAGCGCTACGGCTTGGTACGCGTATCGCCCTCATGGCGGAGGGCCGGCTGGTTGCAGTCCATCCGGCGCGAGATTTCCTCCGGGCTTCCGAGCCGGAGGTGAGCGCCTTTGTAGGCGCGGTGGGCGGCTGGGATGAGGGGAACGGCCGGACTGGATGAGTCACCAAGCTGACGAGAGGTGAGATGTGGGGGTTCTGAGTTTCATTTTCAACAACGGAAGGGAAGTCCTCGAGCTGACCGTCCAGCATGTCACCCTGGTGGGCATTTCCATGCTGCTGGCTACGGCGATGGGGATTCCCCTCGGCATTCTTCTGACGAGACGCGTGGCGCTGCGGCGCTGGGTCTTGGGCGGCGCGAACATCATCCAGACGATTCCCAGCCTGGCGTTGTTTGGCTTCCTCATTCCGGTGCCGGTGATGGGGGGAATCGGAAGTCGCACGGCAATTGTGGCGTTGACGCTCTACGCTCTTCTTCCGATTATTCGCAACACCTACGTCGGCATCATCGGAGTGGATCGCGCGGTCATTGAAGCGGGGCGCGGAATGGGGATGACAGACCGGCAGTTGCTCTGGCGAGTGGAAATCCCTCTCGCCTTGGGAGTGATTCTCGCAGGAGTCCGCGTGGCCACGGTCATTTCGGTCGGCATCGCAACGATTGCTGCTGCCGTCGGTGCGGGTGGATTGGGCATGTACATTTTTCGCGGAGTGGGGATGGTGAACAATCAGTTGATCCTGGCGGGAGCAATTCCCGCCGCTTGCCTGGCCGTGCTTGCTGATTTCAGCCTCGGTTGGGCCGAACACCGGCTGGCGGTGAAGTAGGATGCGGCGGGGGGTTGCCATTCTCGCGGTTTTTGCCTTTCTTTTCTTGCCAGCCTGCCAGAAAAATGGTGGAAACCGAATCCGCATTGGATCCAAGAATTTCACCGAACAAATCATCCTGGCCGAACTGCTCAAGCAATACCTCGAGTCCCACACCGGACTGCGGGTGGACACCCGCGCCAACCTGGGTGGGACATTGATGTGCCACCGGGCTGTCCGCGCGGGTGAGATCGACCTCTACGTGGAGTACACCGGAACCGCCCTGACCGCGGTTCTGCGTGAGGCGTCCGGCGGCGGTCCCGCGGACGTGTACCGGCGGGTCAAGGCAGGTTACGCCGAGCGTTTCGGGTTGGAAGTTCTGGAGCCGTTGGGATTCAGCAATACGTTCGCAATCGTGGTGCGCGGCGAAGACGCGCGGCGGTTAAAGCTCAAGACCATCTCCGACGCCGCACAGAAGGTTCCGGAGTGGCGCGCGGGATTTGGGTACGAATTCATGGAGCGGCAGGATGGTTTTCCGGGTCTGGGGAAGGCCTATAATCTGCGCTTGGATGGATCGCCTCGCACGATGGAGTTGGGTCTCCTCTACCGCGCCTTGATGGAAAAGCAGGTTGACCTTGTGGCGGGCAATGCCACGGATGGAATCATATCGGCGTTTGACCTGGTCATTCTCGAAGACGACCGCCACTACTTTCCACCCTACGATGCCGTCCCGGTGGCAGGACGGAAAGTGATGCAGGAGCATCCCGAATTGGGCGCGGCGCTGCAAGCCTTGGCCGGGAAGATCTCCGAGGCGGAGATGCGCCAGATGAATCACGCCGTGGATGGTTTACACCGCGAGATCCGGCAAGTGGTGAACGACTTCCTGCGGGCGAAACGTCTCTGAACGCGACGTGTCGTGCAGCGCTTTCCTCGATGAAGCGTCCCTTCCCACCGTGCCTCCAGTCGAGGCGCATCCCAAAAAAGCTGCGGCCGCTCAACCCCCAGCGCATTCGGCCTGGGATTCGAGCGGCCGCTAGCGGGTTCCGACGACTCTAGAATGTCCACTTGAGCGCGAGCTGGATTTCGCGCTGGTTATCCCGCAACGTGCTCGAGATCGCAGCGCCGCCTGGCGCATCCACGGTCCCGCCGGGGAGCGCAAACTGCGGCGTGTTGAATAGGTTGAAGAATTCAGCCCGGAATTGGAGGCGATGACGTTCCGTAATCCTGAAGTTTTTCAGGATCGCAAAGTCGAAGTTGCGCTGATCAGGGCCGCGGAGGTTGGTTCGCCCGCCGTTCCCGAATAGATGAGCAAACGATTGTCCGGGGGCCAGCGGCGGCAGAGTGAAGGCTGCCTGGTTGTAGAAGCAGTCCAATGTCTGAAGGCCGGGACTGCTGCATCCCATGGCCCTCTGCACGTCCCTCCCAAACGAAAAGTCATAGGGGTCGTGAGCTCGGTCGGGGCGGGCTCCCACACCGGTATTCGTCGGGTCATAGGAAAGGAACGCCGTGTAGGCCTCCCCGCTGCGCCACAATGTAACTCCCGAGACCTGCCATCCTCCCAGGATGAGGTCGGCGGTCCTTGGCAGACTGTTCAGAAACGGTTTCCCCTGGCCAAACGGCAATTCGTAGAGATAGCTTGCGACAAAGCGCTGGCGAAAGTCCGGCGGGACAGGCCCCTTCTCAGCGGCGATGTCGTAAGCATTTTGAATTTGTCCGCCCACGTTGCCGTCGGCGGTCCCCAGGCTCTTGGCGAAAGTGTACGAGGCGAGGATGTTAAAGCCGTTGGAGAAGCGCTTGTTTAGTGACGTCTGGAAAGCATGATAAGCGAGGCTGAGCTGGGGAAAGTTCCAGGGCATGATCACGTCCAGACCCGGCAGGCGGTCGTAATAAGGTCGTCCGTAGTTGCCGTCTGAAAAGTTCGAATCGAGCGGGAGCGGCGGCTGGTTCAGATTGCTGGCTTCGTGGTTCCACAACCGCACTGCCCGTGTTCCCACATAGGCAACTTGCAGCACCCAGTCGCGCGCGAGTTCGTGCTGGAGATTGAAATTCCACTCCATGATGTAGGGGACGACGCGCTTGGGTCCGTTGGTGCGTACCGTTCCGGAAGGCGAGTTCGGGTCAGGGAACGTAACGGTTGACGAAAAGCCGTCCGAGACGAACTGCCCGGAAGAGGGAACAACCCCCGGATTGAAAACCGCCGAGTCCACCAGAAGGTAGGGCGGGTTGAGACCCAAATCGTCGAAGATGTTTCCCTCTGTGGAATAGAAGATTCCGAAAGCACTCCTCACCACGGTGCGTTTCCCGCCGAAGGGAGACCAAGCCAGGCCGACGCGTGGCCCCCAGTTGTTGGTGTCGAATTTTACGCCAGCGTGGGGAACCCCGTTCGGACCCTCAGCGTTAACCACCACGGCGCGATCCAAATCGAAATTCCCGATGCGGCCGTTGGTCGGCGCGGTGACCTCATACCGCAAGCCGAGATTCAGCGTCAGGTTGGGCGTCACATGGAAATCGTCCTGAACGAACCCCGCCAGGTCCCAGTATCGAGTCGGATATGGGCCCTGCAGATTGTCCTGCTGGATGTAGCTGGGCAGGCCCAGGAGCAAGTCAGCCGCGCCGTTTCCACCGTCCCCGGTAGCTAAGTCCTGGGTGAAGAGCGAACTGAAGCTGAACCATCCCCTCGGGGCGGTGGTTTGGAAGAAGTTGCGCTGCTGGCGGCGGAAATCGACGCCGAATTTCAACGAATGCTTCCCGCGCACCCAGCTCAGCGTATCGGCAATCTGGAAGATGTTCTCGGCAGCGAATTCCGGCGTCCAGAGTGAATCACCGAGGTTCTGGAATCCGGACACTTCGATGAACGACAGCCCCGATGAAGTCGGGTCACCGCGATTCGCGTTCGGGATACCGAGTTGTTCGGCCACATTCTTGCCGAAATTGAGTGGCAGGCCTTTGACCAAGTAACGAAACGCGCCGCCGTGCAGGTCGTTGAGCAGGTTCGGTCCCAAGGTGTGGGTCCATCCCGCGGCAGCGTGCTGAGAGCGGTTCTTGGACAGGCTGGGGCAACAATAATCACCCCCTAAATCGCCCAGCGCTGCCGGCCTGATGCTGTCCACATCGCCGAAACTATAGTGGACGAAAAGTTGGTCCTGTTCGCGGAACCGATGGTCAAACCGAATGTCAAAGGAATCCTGATTGTTGCTGAGCTTGGGATTTAACACGTAATTATCGAAAAGGCCCGCGCCGGGACGGTTCGGCAACGGATAGAGGTCAAGAATCGCCTTGCCCACCGCGTTGAACTCCGTGGACGGAATCACAAAGGGATCCGCAGGATTGAGGAGTTGCCGGGCACCGGTGTCTGGGTCGGTACTCATGGGGTCATAGATTGCGGTCTCGAGTTCCGAAAAGTTGCCGTTGTGCATCTCAAAAGTCGGGACCGTTGAGACAAAGGTCTGACCCTGGCGGACTCGTGTGCCCTGGTAATCTCCGAAGATGAAGGTCTTGTCCTTCCGGATCGGTCCACCCAGCAAGAATCCAAACTGATTGCGCCGGTAAGGCGGCTTTTCGATGTCAAAGAAGTTGCGGGCGTCGAGTTTGTCATTGCGGATGAACTCGTAAGCCCCGCCGTGGACTTGGTTGGTCCCCGACTTGAGCACTACATTCACGGCCGCGCCACCCCGACCGAATTCCGCGCTCATCGAGTTCTCCTCGATGCGGAATTCCTGGATGGCATCGGGGGGAGGCAGCGCAATCACGCCTCCCACACCAAACTCGTTGTTGTCCACGCCGTCGAGGAGAAAGTTGTTGTTGGAGACGCGCAGGCCGTTGACCGAGAGCGCCGCGTTGCCGCGCTCATTCTCGAACACCCCGCCGCTGGCGTTCGTGCCCTGCTGGCCGGAATTCGCCCCTGGCCCCAGGTAAGCCAAGGCAATGAAGTTTCGCTGGTTCAGAGGCAGCTCAACGATGCGCTTCTCGGTCTCGATCGTTCCCAGCGATGAGGTCTCACTTTGGACCAGCGACGGCGCGCCGGTTACTTCCACGGTTTGGGTCATGGCCCCCACTTGCAGAACGAGGTCCACGCGGATTACCTGGTTCACCCCGACGTCGACATTCTCCTGCACCGTTTTCTGGAAGCCTTCTTTCTCCGCCGTGACGGAATACTTGCCGATGCGGAGCAGGGTGGCGACGTATCCGCCGGAGTTATCGGTGGTGAGTTTGGTGGATTGGTTGGTCGCAACGTTTGTGATCACGACGGTCGCGGCTGGCACCACGCCGCCGCTGGAATCGCTCACCGTGCCGGAAATGCTGCCCCTATCGACTTGTGCAAGAAGCGGGGTCTGAACCAGCCAGGCCGCCGCAATTAACGGCAAGAAATGTTTCATAAACGCGCGGTGGATTAATCTCATGGTAGTGCCCCTTTCGGCAGAGATTCCAAATATGGTTGCGCGGTCGCGATTCCATCGAGGAGCCGCGCGGTGTCGAGCGCCCCCTTATACTACACGCCTCCGTTCAATAGTCAACGTGAACCGCGCAGCAATCCCGAAGCTCCGAGCGGAGGCGACCCGAGCCTGCTGCATTGGGCGCCGGCTGCTGGAGACGTCCCTAGGGTCAGAAGGGAGCGTGGAGGATTCTGCTAGTTCTTCACGGCGCCTGAGGAGGGAGGGTCCTGTCGCGCAAGGAATTCGACGGCGCCGGGGATTGAGCCAGAATGAACTGTTTGATGGCGGCTCGACTCCGCGCCAGCCGCTCCCGGCGGCCGCGGGCGAGGTCTGCGTAGCGAGACAGAGCCTGCTGCGCCAGGGCCAACTCCCCCATGTCACGGTAGGTTTGGCCCAGCCGATAGTAACCCATCTCTGAACCGGGATTGAGCCGGACCGTTTCCTGAAACCTGGCGACAGATTTGGTGTTTTCCTTCCGCGCAGAATAGATTGCCCCCAGCTCGAGGTGTGCGTCGGCATAGCCCGGCTTCAATTGGATGGCGCGTTCAAGGAACGATTGCGCCAAACCGAAATTCTCCGACTTTCCTGCGCTCAGGCTGTATCGGAACAGGCTCGACCCAAAACTAAAAAGTATGTCGGCATTGGCCGGTTGTTTTTCGGCCAGTTGCCGCAGGCGGGGGAGAACTCGTTCCCAATCACCCGGCGCCAGGAACGAAGGGAGAGAATTCCAGGCCGAAAGGGCGCTGGGCGAAGCAGGATCAGTTTCCAGGGCGCGCAGGAAGGCTTCGGCTGCCTCCGGGTACTGGCGCAGAGCGGAGTATGCCATTCCCAACCCGACGAACTGGCGCGATGCGGCTGGAAATCGCCTCACCCCGGCAGCAAACACTTCAAGCGCCGGGTCGAAAGTGAAATGGACCAGATACTCCGCGCCCAGGTCGAAGTAGTACTGCTCATTCTCGGGGTCCAGATCAACGGCGGCGCGAAAGTGGCGGACGGCATCCAGATATCGCCCGGCATTCTCCTCCAGCGAAGCAAGGAGGTTGGTGAGTTCCGCATTCGGCCTCTGTTCGACGGCGCGGGTGAGCAGGCCGATGGCATCGTCCCTTCTTGTGGCGCCTCGATACGCCAGGGCAAGATTGTAGGTCGCGGAAACACTTGAAGGCTCCATCTGCAAGGTCGCTTCAAAGTGCGGGATGGCCTCCGCCCATTGGTTGTGCGATGCGAATATCAGTCCTAATCCGAAGTGTTGCTCGGCAGACAAATCCCTTGGAGGGGCTGGCAGGGGATGGCGTGCGGAAGTCGGTGAAGACCTTAATTGAATTCGGGCCAACGAGAGGTAAATGTCAAAGGAATCTGGGGCGAGGTCATTCGCTTGGCGGAACAACCTCTCTGCGGCAAGCATGTCATTCCGGTCCTCGGATACGACGGCGAAAAGAGCGAAGTATTTGGAAGCAAGGGCGGCATCCTTGGGGCGAGCGAGCCCGCCTAGAACCCGCTGCGCCTCGGCGGGCCTCTTTAGCTCGCGAAGGACGCGCGCGCATTCGTAGCCAGCCTGAAAATCCTGGGGCCTTGCCGCTCGTGCTTTTTCGAGATGGGGCAGGGCTTCCGCGTTTCTTCGCAGGGTTGCCAGGGTGACCCCCAGGCCGAGGAGGGCGGTGAAGTTTTCTGGCTCAAGTTTCAAAGCAGTTTGGAAAACGTGCTCAGCCTCGGGGAGTCTTCCTTCCCCAGCAAGAAAGATCCCAAGGTTGTTGTAGCCCATCGCTGCGTTGGGAAGCAGCGCAATGACCTTCCGAAAGCTCGCCTCGGCCTCGCTTTTGCGTCCCAACTGGCTCGTTACGAGCCCCCGAAGGTTGTGCAGCGTCGCATTCCTTGGTGACTCTGTGAGGCCGGCATCGATTTCAGCCAGTGCTTCAACGTTCTTTCCGCTCTGAAGAAGTCTGAAGGCTTTGTCATACGCTGTCGCTCGGGTGGAATCGTGGGAGGATTGATTTCCAGCCTGCTGTTGGACACCGACCGCCGGGCCTGCCGCTATCCAGGACAGAACCAAAAGCGAGATGAAATAACGAAGCAAGGCCATTTTAGAACTCGTCCTGCGACACCACACCCCTGCCTTCTTGAATAGTCACCAAGTGCCGCGCAGGGATATGATCGAGGCTCTCCCGCCGCCCGCCCAGCCATTGGACATCTACACGTCGGGCTTCCCGGGCCGTGCCCAGGCCAAAATGCAGGCGGAGATCATTCTGCGAACAGAAGCTTCCTCCGCTCCTTACTTCCTGGACTTGACGCGCGTTTTCTGTCTCCACGATCACGCGCGACCCGATGGCGGCCCGATTCGTCCGCGTTCCGACGAGCTTGATTAGCACCCAGGAGTTCGGTGAGGGCGTCTCGTTCCGGAGCAGCGTTGGGCGGTCATTGATATTGTTGATGACCACATCGATTTGGCCGGTATGAAAAAGGTCCCCGAACGCTGCGCCCCGGCTGCAACGGGATGTCAGCAATCCCGGTCCGCCGCGATCCGTGATGTCCTGGAAGCGGCCATTGCCCAAATTGCGCAGCAAGGCTTTTCGGCCTTCATCGTTTCGCATGACTCCGCGCGCGTTGATTCCCGGAGGATAGATTGGGCCGCTCGCAATCAGGATGTCAGGCCTGCCGTCGTTGTCAAAATCGAAAAACGCCGTCCCCCATTTCACCGAAGACGTTTGGGCGGCCAGACCGGCCTGGAAGGTCACGTCCGAAAAAAACCCATTCCCCTCGTTGTGGTAAAGGGCGGGAGTTTCGTCGGAGAAATTCGTCTTGAGGATGTCGAGCAGGCCGTCGCCGTCGTAATCTCCCGCGTCAACTCCCATCCCCGCCTGCGGACGCCCGTTGACGTCGAAGGCCACTCCGGCCAATAACCCATTCTCGGTGAATGTGCCATCATGGTTGTTGCGGAACAGCAAGCTGGGCGTGGAATCGTCAGCGACGTACACATCCGGCCAGCCGTCGTTGTCGAAGTCGGCGGCGCAAACCGTGAATCCATAGGCAGGCTCCGGTTTATCAATGCCGGCAGCTTTGGAAACCTCGGTGAAAGTCCCGTCCCCATTGTTACGATAGAGAATGTTTCGAGTCCCTTCCAGTCCCGCCACACCGTAAAGGACCGGCGATTGCATGCCGGCCAGCGAGGGGTTGGCATCGTAGAGGGCCAGGCCGTATCGGTAGCCCACGTAATTGCTCACGAACAAATCCAGTTGCCCGTCGCGGTCGTAGTCCAGAAAAGCCGCGCCCGAATTCCAATGGTCCTCGGGTTGGAGGAGCCCCGCTTCCCGTGTGACGTCGGAGAATGTCCCGTTGCCGTTGTTGCGGTAGAGCACGTTTTTGCCGTAGTAGGTGACAAACAAGTCGAGGAAGCCGTCGTTGTCATAGTCGCCGACGCAAACACCCTGCGCCCACCCGTGCCTCACCAATCCGGCTTTCTCGGTCACGTCGGTGAACGTTCCGTCGCGGTTGTTTCGATACAGGTGGTTCGTCGGCTCCTGACCTTTGGCAAACGGGTTCAGTCCCCAGCCGTTGACGATGAAAATGTCGGCCCATCCGTCGTTGTCATAATCAATGATGGCGACGCCCCCGCCCGTTGTGGTCAGCAGGAAATCTTTCGTCTCGTGGCCGGCGATGATTGTTTTGGCGGTCAGGCCGGCTTGCTCGGCGACATCGGCGTAGCGAGGATAGTAGTCCGCCGCGTCGGGCGAAGTTGCAGCACGCGAAATGAGGTTTGGGGATGGAAGAAGGGAACTGCCGGCAGCAACGAAAACCTTGGTTAGGAAACGGCGTCGGTTCACGACGGGATTATAACGGCTGCCGCGCTGTATCGGTACTGTGCCGTCAGTTCGCCGTGGGGGGTCCGCGAGAGCCCGGCTGTGATGTCCGCGTGGGTAACTCACGCCCGGCCACGTCAGAGCCGACTACTTCACTGCGGAGAACTGGTAAACCGTGCGCGACTCGTATGTCTTGCCCGGCCTCAGAATGCTTGACGGGAAGTTGGGCTTGTTGGGAGAGTCCGGGAAGTGCTGCGTTTCCAGGCAAAAACCAGTTCGTCGTTTGTAAACGTGCCCGCCCTTGCCGGTGATACTCCCATCGAGGAAGTTGCCCGTATAGAACTGCACTCCTGGTTCGGTGGTGTGGACCTCCAGCACGCGCCCGGTGGTCGGCTCGTAGACGCGAACTGCCAGCGCCAGTCCCGCGCCCTTGCGATTGATGACATAATTGTGATCGTACCCATTTCCGAAAACCATCTGGTCATCTTTCTGCTCGATTCGCGCGCCGATTGCAGTGGGCTTGGTGAAATCCAGGGGAGTCCCCGATACGCTGGCGATCTGGCCAGTGGGGATGAGCGTTTTATCAATGGGAGTGAAATGGTCCGCGTTCAGCATAACTTCGTGGCCGAGGACGTCGCGCTCGCCGTCTCCTGCCAAGTTGAAATAGGAGTGGTTCGTCAGGTTCACGGGAGTCGCCTTGTCGGTGGTGGCGTGATAATCGAAGATGAGTTCGTCTTGGTTGGTCAAGGTGTAGGTGACCTTCACCGAAAGGTTTCCCGGGTACCCCTCTTCACCGTCGCGGCTCGTGTAGGTGAACACGACGCCGGCTGCGTCTTGGCGCTCGAACGGCTCGGCCTTCCAGACGACTTTGTCAAACCCCTTGAGACCGCCATGCAAGGCGTTCGGCCCGTTATTGACGGCGAGGCTGTACTGCACTCCGTCCAGCGTGAATTTTGCGTTCCCGATGCGGTTCCCGTAGCGTCCGATGATCGCCCCGAAGTAGGGAGTCTTGGCGAGATAACCGTCCAGCGAATCATAACCCAGCACGACGTCATCGAACTTTCCGTGCCGGTCCGGAACTCGCAAGGAAATGATGATTCCGCCGTAAGTGATGGCGCGAACCTCGATCCCGTTCTGGTTGGTCAAGGTGTACAGATCGACGGGAGTACCGTCGCCCGTCTTCCCAAAGGCTTCTTTCTTTATCATTTGAGTCCCTTTTTGAGAGGATTCCAGCCCGGACGCGGGCCACAACAGAAACCACAACAAGCTCATTGCGAGCACGCCGAAGCGCGTTTTCGTTGTCATCATTTTGGTCAAATTCTCGCAGTCAGCAACAGGACGCCAGGTCATTCTTCATAACTGGGTCAACTTGGTCGCCGCGACTCGCTCATCGATCGACACGCATTCTCACAAGACCGCAGCCGCTCGTCAAGTGCCGTCTCGTGATTATCTTGGAAAAACTACTCGACGTGGCATCAGAAATGGATGGTAGGCCCGTGGGGACTCGAACCCCAGACCTCTACCGTGTCAAGGTCAGCCCAGCTTTATAAGCCTACGTTCGTTAACCCCGATCTATTTTTGTTTACTATGCGATGCAGACGCATCACTTAACTCGACGTGTGCGAACAAAACTCGACTGATGACAAGGAGTCCCTGCAATTTTCACTACATCAAAAAAAACGGTTAATCGTTTTCCCCGATGACTAGCGAAGGAGGTCCAATGCACCAAGACGCACCAGTTTCATTAGCTTGGGATTTCCAGGAAGACCGCAAACTAGCAGTGTTCGGCACTTTGATTCAATTGGCAAAGGCGCGTGGCGTGTCGATTATCCACCTGTGGCGCCTG
>CAZTHM010000013.1:17963-20562 GCA_964613505.1 uncultured Acidobacteriota bacterium
AACTACTGCCAGGATGACGACCTGTACTTTCAATCGAGTGGCCCTCCGAAGCGACGTGCTTCCTGTGTACTCTGCGGCAGACGGGCTCTCGGCCCCTATTCCATAAAGATGGGAGAATTCTCGTGTCATGACGACTGCTTCCACGAAAGGTTCGTTGAGGTGAGTGGTCACGGGTTCCTGGTACAGACCGAGTATCGCCCTCCAGTGATCATTTTAGATTGCAGCATACCCGGATCGCTGGACAATGCCGTGATGGGCCTTGCTTGGGGGCTCGGGGTGTACCGCAGCACCCTTAGACGCGCAGAGGACTGGGATGACACTTCTGCGCCATACTTCGCCAAGCGTTTGGTACGTCTCATCGAAAGGCAAATTCTGAAGCACAAGGCCTTTTCGGCGCCCGTCACAAAATGGGTGTTCTAACTAAACGGGAGGCCCTCCGAATAGATTGCACGTTGCCTGGCTTACCCCAGATTGTCCCGAAATAGTGAGGCACTGGGGTTTTCCCTTATATGCAGCCTGTCCTGCTGGACAGAAGGAGGGCTAAATGGAAAGCCAGAATCCATCGCTAGGTCGATACCCATTGCTGGAAGCCTTGCTCGAACAGAAAGGACTTCACCTTCAAGGAATCTACACCAATCGGGACGCCGCCCGGATTCTCGGGGTCGTCAGTCGCACGATTCAAGAATGGAGCCGAGAGGGGAAGCTACCGACTCGGAACCTTCCCGGGCGGGGTAGATTTTTGTCTGAGGACCTCGAAGCCTTCTTGCGCATGAGTGTGCGAAGAGTTGACCCTGCGCCCAGTGCTTGAATGACTTCATTCTTTGCCATATCAGTCGAAACCGTACGCAGTTTCCTGATGAACGACGGTTAAGACTCGTCAGTGTCTGAAGAGGTTCATTTTATATGCAATCGCACGTTCCCATCGCACATGAATTGAAGCACTTAATTGCATATAGGAGACCGCAAAGATGGTGGTTGGCACACAAATTGCCCTGGAATTTCCGGAAAGTTCGCAACCGCCGCCTATATCACGCGAGAAAGTACACATTGTAAAAGATGAGTCGGAAACAGCATTGCCACGTCGGGTGCTAGCGGATCCTCCCGGTAATCTGCAAGACCTACTCGGAGCGATCGCGATCAGTGATCAACTTCAGCCCGACCAACAAGCAATGTTGCGAAGCACTGCGGCTCACCTGTCCCGGTTTCTGGGCTACCCTCCGGCAGAATTAGAGATTGCCACATTGGCCGATTCGTTACAGCCATTCAAGGACTATCTTCTGAATCGACGCTTCAAACGGAATAGTGTACGGACATATATGAACTTTGCCCAACTACTACTCAGGGCGGCAAGAGCTCTCGGTTGGACCGAATCTTCTTCTGGATTAGTTGAAGCGTGGAAAGAAGTCCTCCCGATTGCAAAGAGATATCACTGTGCTAGGGTTGGCGGGTATGCGGTCCGAAAAGGGTTGGCACCGGGCCAATTCACAGAAGCGCAATTGGAAGAAATGGCCCAAGCGATGGTCAAAGAGGGTCGAACGTTTCACTACGCCACCCAGATGCAATGGCGATTCCGCAATTGCGTGCACGAATCCGGCCTTCAGAAAGACTTCCCCGGAATTTCTCCTCCACGAAAGAAGACACTTTATGGAATTCCGCTGTCGCAGTTCCCAGTCACCCTGCGAAATGAGGTTTCCAACCTGTTGGCCTGGAAGACCGATCTGTATGTAGATGATAGGCCCCTTAGGTCCAAGAAGCTCCGTCCGCCTAGCGCAGCCAGGCTCAAAGAGAACTTTTGCCAGTTATACGGGTTTGCCAACAACATTAAGGGATTTGACCCTTCGACCTTAGCTGACCTACTCAGCCAAGATTGCTTGGGCGAATTTCTGAAATGGAGCGAGACTGAACGCAAAGTAAAAATGTCGTCCCTACTCAAGTCGGTTTGGATGATCGTGCCCATCGTACGAGACTACCCGCCGCTCCGAGGCAGGGATTTTAGCTGGATCGGCAATCGCCTTGCCGCTATGCGAATCCGGGCCGAACATTCCGCCAGTGAAGGGGCGGCCTGCGGCGTAGAGTACGATTCGCTAGCCCGCATACCAGCCCTAATTCGCAGAGAGGCAGAAAAATGCAATCCCGAGAGGGGAAAGAAAAAGGCGGTCTTCATTCGTGACCAATTGCTTATCATGATGCTGGTGGTCTTGGTGTGGCGACAGAGGAACGTGCGTGAATGTAAGCTCCGCGACAGAAAGGATAGTGGGAACCTTTTCAAGGAGGAGGTTTCACCCCGTTCAAGAACAGCTTTGCCAAATTCAGTACTCGCAGCACTGGAGCAGAATCCGCATCAGAAGTTCTGGCAGTTCTGCTTCCGTCCTGAGGAGACTAAAGCCGGTCGCGCTGACCTGCCCCCCGAAAACTGTACCAGTGTAAATGAGAGTTCTGTCAGGGTATAAAAGCTCGAGGAGGACCAACGATGAGGCAGAGCCGATTCACGGAGGAGCAGATCATTGGGGTGTTGAAGGAGGCTGAGGCGGGGATGAAGACGGTGGAAGTCTGCCGGAAGCATGGGATCAGCGATGCGACGTATTACAAGTGGAAGGCG
>CAZTHM010000014.1:0-20554 GCA_964613505.1 uncultured Acidobacteriota bacterium
CTCCGCAAGGCAGGGTCGCTCAGGACCGCGGTGGGATAGTAGGTGCCACCGCAAGCGTTCGGATCCGCAGCACACGCAACTGGATCAAAGGCGTCCGGCCCCCACTGAATCTTGTCGACCCGGGCATTCTGAGCAAAGGCATCGAAGCTTCCGCCGCGATAGGAGGAGAGTGCGTTTTGGGTACTCGCGCTGGCATTGCGGTTGAACGCGAACATCGTGCCATGCAGGATGTTGGAGCCGCTGCGGCTGATGGTATTGATTTGCGCGCCCGCGGTGCGGCCGTATTCGGCTGCCGAGGTGCTGGTCTGGACGCGGAACTCTTGCATGGCTTCCACGATCTGGAAGGGCAGTGACTGGTTGATGGTGTAATCGTTGTTGTCCACGCCGTCGAGCAGGAAATTATTCATATTGGCGCGGACCCCGTTCACTACCAGCGACGCTCCCTCCAGCGCGGAGCCTTGCTCCACGGGATAGGTGCCCGGGACCAGCAAGGCCAAATCAATGAAGTCTCTCCCTGCCAGGGGCAAGGTGCGGACGGTCCGGCTGTCGATTACGCCGCCCAAAGTGGTGCTCATCAAGTCCAGCGATACGGTCGGGGCTTTGACCGCTTTGGCGACGGCGGGTGGCGCCGCCGGTGGAGCTGTGGCCCGTGCGGGCGGAGTTGCTCCCGCTGGAGGTGGGGCCGGTTGCGCGGCGGCAGGTTTAGGTTGGGATGGTTGTCCTGGTTTCGCAGGCGCGGGCTGACTGGGTACCGGCGCCGGAGCTGCAGGTTGGCTAGGCGGGGCTGCGGCGGCAGCCGGCGCCGGAACTGCAGGTTGCAGCAAGAACGGCGGCAGCACCAGCTTGTTGTCACCCACGGTGATTTCGAGATCCTGCCGGATCTCGGTGGCGAAGCCGCTCATCTCAACCGAGAGAACATAGGCTTCAGCCGGCGGAACCGCAGCAAAGGTGTAATTCCCGTCACTGTCCGAAGTTTGCCCTTGCGAGAAGCCCGTCCCGGCATTGATCAGGCGGACGGTAGCTCCGGCAACGGGTGCGCCCCCGGAATCGAACACCGATCCCGTTAACAGAGCGTTCTGTGTCGCGGCCCAAGCGGGAACAACCGCGGCACTGAATGCAACAGCAAGGAAAAGGACCAACCAGCGCGAAACCTGTCTCATGGTGCAATCCTCCTCTGCGCTCGAACTTTGCAGGGACTTCTGACCGCCTATCCTAATTCCTTGCCCTTTTCAAGTCAATCAATTGTCGTCAGTCGGGGCTGCCAAGTTATTGCGCGGGGATGGCTTCGTTGTAAATCGCCAGAATCTGGGGAGACACGAATTTCTTGGGAGGATCGAACTGAGCAGCATGCTCTTTCAGGGCGCGGAAATCGGCTAGGGCGAGATCTTTCTGGGGTTGATCCTTCTGGCCGGAAAGATAGTATCGCGTGCTGCGAGTGGCGCCGCGAAAGAAAAAAGCCAACGCTCGCTTCGACCCGTTTTTGTTGAGGTAATCCGAGAGGTCCCGTTCCGCATCATCGAATCTCCCCTCGAAGTATTCCTGCAAGCCGGCGCGGAGGATCGGCTCGGTAGGCTCGGCGGTCGGAGTTGGCTCGGGAACAGTCTTAGGAAGCTGCTTGATCTCAGGCCGGGCGGGAGGCTGATTCGCGCCCGAGGTGCCCGCGGGCTTGCTAGGTGGTTGGGCGGGCGGGTTCGGAGCCCGTGCGAGCTGTTGCAAGCGTTGTATATAGTTTCGCGCCTCCTCCGCCTTCGACCCTCCTCCTCGGACGACCTTTTCAAACGTCGTGAAGGCGTCGGCGTGCTTGCCGGCATTGAAGAGCTGAACACCCTCCTGGAACGAGCGCTCCTCGCTTTGTCGAGTTTCGATATCCTTCAGGTAACGGTTGGCCTGGCTGCGAAATTTGGGGTTCTTCAACTGGATTTTGTTGGCCTGCTCGAACTTTTGTTTCGCGTCATCAAGCCGGCCCTGGTTGAAATGCTGAACGCCCTCGTTGAACAAGTCCTCTTCCATTTTCGTCATGCGCTTGACTTGGTTACAGGCGACGTTCATGTAGGTTTTTGTCTGTTTGTAATCAGGCTTATCCTTGGCGACCTGTTGCAGGACGTCGCAAGCCTCTTCCATTTTCGCGTTGTTAAAGAAAGCGACCCCCTGTTCGTAGCGCTCCTCGACGGTCTCCTGGGCCGGGGCACGTTGTACCCCCAACATCAAGAGGGCGGCGAGCACGCCGATCCGAACGGCCGCGCCGCCTCTAGTATTTGGAGACAAGCTCATCCACCACCGCATTAACGGTTACTCCTGGGAATGCGTAGTTCACTTTGGTTGTTTCCCCGGATTTGACGGCTAGGTTAACCGTCCCGCCACCCTGGTCGCTCTTGAGTTCGATGATGTAATCGCCAGGGGGCAACTCGATTCCAATAGGCGTGTAGCCATGAATGTTCAAGCTCTGGCCCCCCTTCGCTTCCACTTTGATGATCTCAGCCCACGGCACGGTGGTTAGCTGGGCATAACCCGGTGGCGCCGTGGTTCCGCCCGCAAAGTGACGCCAGGCAGCGATCCCTGCAATCACCAAAACCAGCACGCCCACGCCTGCATAAAGCCCTACTGGAGTCCGCTTCACCCGAACTGGAGCCGGGATCGCGACGACCGGAGGCCGCGTGAACGTCGGCGCGGCCGCAGGGAGCGCTGTGGCCCCGCTGAGCTTAGCCGCGGGGGGAACGGCCGGCCCGGCACTCGGCGCCGGGCCACCAGCGCGCGGCGTTGCGGAAAAAGTGCCGGGAGCGCGCGAGTCGGCGGCTGGCCTGGCGGGCTCCTGCCCGGCTGGGCGGCCGCCTTTTTGCAGGGCGTCGCGCAGGCGTTCCTGCGAGGACATCAGCCCGGCGCTGGAAGAGTCGGCAACGCGAAGCGGGGGCACCGCCCGGACGAGCGTCTGTCGCATCGCTGCTTCATCGTCCTGGCGGCGCGTGTCCTCTTCCGCTTTGCTTGCCTCTTCCTCTCGTCGGCGCGCCTCGGCAAGAAGGACGGCGGCTTGTGACGCCACATCCGGAAGTTCTGCTGATCCCCAGTCCACTGAGCTGAGCAGGGCAATGGCCTCTTGGTACTTCATCCGGCCGATGTTGACGCGCGCGTTGTCCAGAAGTTTCCCCCATAGCGCCCACCGCAAGCGGACGACTTCTTCTTTCAGGCGCTTCTCGATGGCCAGCAGCGTGGGGTCGCCCGGATAAGTTCTCAAGGCCTGCTCAAGCACCGCTTCGGCTTCGACTAAATCTTCCGCGGCGATGCTTTTCTCGATTTGGTCGAGGGCTTTCTGGATCGCCGTGGCGCGGGCCAACGCCTCCCGGGACTGCGAATAAACGCGCTGGAATTCTTCGTCCTTGAAATAGGCCTTGGGAGAGGCATCCAGGAGCGCCACCGCTTTTCGGGTTTCGTTTCCCTGCATCAACTGGCGGGCCCGATCGAGTGTCTCGCCGCGCTGCCGCTCGAATCGCTCCCATTGGCTCCGCACCGTATTCAGTAATTCGTCAATCTCGTTGGCCTGCAGTTCGGCTTGGCTCCGCTCCAGCAGGTCGTAGGCCTCGGCGTACTCCTCTTCACCCAAAAGCGTCTGGGCCCGGCTGAGGAGGGAATGAATCCGCTCCTGCCTCTGGTGCTCCGCTTCCTGTTCCCGAACAAACTGCAGGATTTCGATCAGCTCGGGGGACTGTCCAGCCCGTCCCAGGGCTCTCTCCAAAGTGTTGATGGCGCCGGTGAAGTCCTTCGCGCGTGCCTGTTCATTGGCTTCGCGGATCGCCTCCTGGCGCAGGCTTTCCCCTTGGGCGGTCTCCTGCGCCTCCCGGACTGTCTTCAAGTAGGAAGTCAGGCGGGCATCTTGCGGGATTGTTTCCAGGGCGCGTTCCAGTAGGACGATCGCGGAAGAATACTGGTTTTTCTCCAGGAAGCGGTGGGCGGTTTGGAGCTGTTCTTCGACATAGCGCCGTCTGTTCTGCGCCTCTGTTTGACGTGATGCCTGGGTGTGGAGCTTGAGTACCTGAGAGTGGTTGGGGAACTCCTTCAATGCCGACTCAGCCTGCCCGAGCGCGTCTTCGAACCGTTCGCGATTCAGAGCTTCCTGAATGGCAGCCAGACGCTGCTCGAGAAGCCTCCGCCGCTCCTCTTTCTCCTGACCACTCCGGACGAGGCGCAAAAGCGATTCGACATCAAGGTTGACCGGGTCGAGTTCGCGGGCGGCTTCGAGAAGTTCGATTGCTTTGGCGAAGTTCTTTTCCGCCAGGTGTCCCTTGGCCGCCTCAGTGTACTGGCGGACGCGGCGCAAGCGCTCCTGGTCGGCGATTTCTCGCGCCACCGAGTCCAGCATGGCTTGCGCCGCGCTGTGCTGAGGATCGAGAGCGACGACCGCCTCCAACTGTCCCTTGGCCCCCTGAAGATCGGCGTCGGCCATGAGTTTCTCGGCGGTTTCCATATGGCGGTGGACCTTCTGAATCCGGTTACGCTGCTCCACCGCCAGCTTCTTGTATTGGATCGCTTCCTCGTGAGAGGAATCCAAGCGGAGAATCTCGTCCAAAACGTGGATGGCTTCGTCGTACTGCTCCGCCTGCAAAGCTTCCTTGGCATGGCGGAGGGTCTGCTCAACTTTCTGAACCCGCTGGCGGGCATAAATCTGCTCCTGGACTTTGCTGAGCAGGGACTTGGCAACGTTGTGGTTGCTGTCAATCTCCAGCACCCGCTGCAGTGATTCCTTGGCAAAAGTGAAGTTCCCCTCCTCGATCGAGCGCTTTCCCTCCTCGACGTAGAACGTCACCATGTGCTTCCGCAGATAGTCAGCCACTTGCTGGAGGTCAAAGGCGAGATCCTCCCCGCTTTGGTAGCGCTCTTCGCGGTTCCTCGCCAGGGCCTTCATAACGACGCTATCGAGCTGAGGGGGACAATTGGGCAGCAAGGTGGTGAGGGGCTCCGGACGCTTCTCGACGATCTTGTAGAGAATCGACGGGATATCACCGCCCCCGAAGGGATTGTGAAATGTCAGCAGCTCGTAGAGGATGACTCCCGCGGAGAAGATGTCCGATCGCGCGTCCACCGTCTGCCCCAGCACTTGTTCGGGAGACATGTACATCGGGGTTCCCATCACCAGCCCCGTGCGGGTCATTGAACCACCGGCAATGCGGGCGATGCCGAAGTCCACGATCTTGACCATGCCGTCGTTCAGGACGACAATGTTGGCGGGTTTAACGTCGCGATGAACGATGCCGTGCTCATGGGCATAATGGAGGCCCTTGCAGGTCTGCGCCAGAATCTCGACTTTCCTGACGACCGGAATGTCCCTCCGGGCAGAGATGATTTGCTCCAGAGATTCCCCCTCCAGAAACTCCATGGCGATGAAGGGGATCCCGTCGGCATCATCAATGTCGTAAATCGTGACAATGTTCGGGTGGCGGAGCTGGCCGGCGGACTGGGCTTCCCGGTAAAACCGTTGCAGCAACTCCGGATCGTCGGCAACCGAGGGCGACATCGTCTTCAATGCGACGGGACGTCCCAGGCGTTGATCCTCGGCCAGATACACGACGCCCATGGCCCCCTTGCCAAGTAGGGACTTGATGACATATTTGCCCAGTTTGGTCGGAAGCTTTGGCGGCACAGTATTCCCCGTTGGCGACCAAGAACCACCAGTCGCCACCCTCCGTCGTCGGATGCTAACACTCCACCCGCCTCAGTTCAACCGGGTGTCATCACCCCACCACAAAAAGTCCAGATATTCGCGAAAAACGTACCTCTGCGCCGGCAGCTTCCGCCGGAGCCTGCGGCGAGGAAGGCGGTGAGGAATCTGACTTCGGCTAATGCCAGCTCCTGGCGCACCCGGCTATGAGACACGCTCCCCGTCACGATATCCGCCGGCCCTCCCAGGACGCGCGGAAGAATCGAAGCCAATTGCCGTGCATCACAGCCTCGACGTCAGCATCAGCATAACCCCGCTTGCGCAAGATCGCGGGGATCTTCTGCAAATCAGCGATGGTATCCAGATCGTGCGGAGACTGCTCTCGCCCGAAGCCGCCGTCCAAGTCGCTCCCCATCGCCGCGTGGCGGGCGTTGCCGGCCAATTGGCAGATGTGGTCGATGTGGTCCACGGCGGCCTCCAGGCTGACGAGCGCATTGGCAGTCTGGCCGGGGACATATCCCGAATAGAGCATCCAGGAGTCGAGTGCAACTCCGATGACCGAACTGCGTTCGATGAGACACCGGACCTGCTCGTCCGAGAATTGTCGTTCGCCGGGAACCAGCGAGCGGCAATTGTTGTGACTGGCGAGGGTCGGCCCTTTGAAGATTTCCACGGCTTGCCAGAAACTCTCATCGGCCAGATGGGTGACATCCAGAACCATTCCCACTTCATCCATCGCCTTCAGCAAGTCGGCGCCTTGGCTTGTGAGCCCGCCGGAAACGCCCGTCCCGTGCGCGTACGCACTCACCCCGTAGTGCGCCGGGCCCACGACCCGCAGCCCGTCGTTCCACCAATCGATGACCTGGCTCGGTGAGAGGATGGGATCGGCGCCTTCCATGCTCAGAATGAACCCCAGCGGAGTAGAAATCCTGCCTGACTCCTGCCAATCCCGGACGTGCCGTTCCACGTCTTGCCAGTTCCTGAGCATGCGCAGATGCCCCTGACTCTCCATGATTCGGTAGTAGGCAAGCTGGCCGCGGGCCATCGCACAAGCGATTTCCCGGGTTCGATAATCGAGCTTGTCTTCGCCCAGGCCGCTGGCGCGTGCCAGCAGGGTCGCCAGGCAGATGGCCACATCACCCTTGCGCATCGCAGGGAAAGAGACGGTATTTCCGCCGCGATGCTCTTCCTTCACCGGCGCTTCCAGGCGGCGGATGTCACGGACCGGCTGAGTGAGATCGCGGTTCCAGTTGAGGGCGTTCCACGCCAGGTCGAGATGTGCGTCAACAATGATCATGCCATGTCCATAGCCGGCATGGCCGGATGAATGTGAGGTAAAGCCAGGCTCCGGAAAAGTCTTCCATGGAACTGTTCGGCGGGCTGGGCCGCCTCAAGAATTCTCCGCATAACGCTTGGCCAGCGCGCGGATTTCGTAGCTGAATTCCAGGAAACGTTTCTCCCAGCCCCGGGCTTGTTTTTTGGTGTAGGGATAGAAACCCTGGCAATTCGAGACGCCGCGAGCGCCGGATTCTACCAGTTTGCTGATCAAGGTTGGGACCTTGGTGTCGTTGCACATTTCAGGAAACAAGTCGCGCATTACCGCCTCGTAGGCGGGAATTCCGGTCAGGTCCATGTAGCGAAAAGGGCCGGCGAAGGTGATCCAATACCCGAGGTCGTTGCGCAACGAGCGGTCCACATCTTCCACCGTCGCGTAGCCCGCCTCCACAAGGTGGAACGCTTCCCGCATCAACGCGTACATACACCGGTTGGTGATGAAGCCGCGGATATCCCGGCGCAGCACCGACGGCTCCTTGCCCCAGTGGATAGCCAGTGCACGAACGCGTTCGGCGACCTCGGCGTCGGTTTGTTCTCCGCAGATGATTTCCATGAATCGCAGCACGTGCGCGGGCTCGCCCCAGTGGATGCCCAGGATGCGCTCGGGATGAATCGCACCTTGCTGGAGGTGGCTCAGGGGGATGGCCGAAGTGTTACTCCCAATGACCGTTTGTGGAGAAACGACTTCCTCGATTCGTCGGATCACGTTCCGCTTGGCTTCAATCTCCTCGATGATGGACTCGATCACGATCCGGCTCGGGCCGAAGACGGAGTAGCTGTCGGAAATGGTGAAGCGCCCAATCACCTTCGACGGGTCGGCCTTGAGAATGCCCTCCTTCTTCGCGCCTCTCAGGAGTCCCAGCAAGCGGCTTCGGGCGGTTCGCCGCTTTGCCGCATCCCGGTCCACGGTTGTCACCGTGTGCCCGGCAATCAAGAGGCAGGCAGCGATACTCGTTCCCATCAGCCCCATGCCGACCACACCGGCGGGGACATCAACGGGCCTCAGTGTTGCGTTCACGCGATTCGCAGGCTGGACCTTAGACCTGCGGCGGGAATGAATTGGCTTCATCGTCGTAAACCTTTCAGGCGAGAAAGTCTAACGTTCGGGGCTGAATGATTCGAACGGCGGCAGCGCGTCGCCCTCGCGGAACTCATCCTCGAATCTGTTCAGTCGCCGGTACAACTTCCACCAATATTGGAACTCGGCATCCCATTTCCCCAGGGCGGTATTCAAGCGGTACGGAGTGTACGCCTCCGACCAGGCCGCTCGATAGGGCCGCTGTAATTCCGTGATCGCGTCCATCAAGTCGCCGATGCGGCTGTGATTCTGAGCATTGATCTCGGCAAACAGCAGAAAGCCTACGTCGTGCCTTTTGGGGTGCGGGCCCAACTGCCGCCAGAAGTCGACCATTTCGAGCGCATACAGATTTTTCATTCCCAGATAGTCGATCATCCGCGCGCCCAGCACGAAACAGGCGAGCGTCGCCGCGTCTCCTCCCGACGAAATGGCGCGGGTCAGCTGTTCCTGGGCGTCTTCCGCCAACAGGCGCGCCTGCCTCAGGTCCTCGCGATGCTCGGCGGAGTTTTTCAGATTGGCCGGAGCGAGGGGATCGTCCCAGAATCTATGCATGGTTTCCAAACCCACGGCCTTGCGGAGAGATTCCTCGGCGCGCGCGAGCTTTTCCAGGCCCGTGCCCACCTCCGCCGCAACCGCAGCAGGGTACGTCACGCGAGCGTAATCAGAAAAGAAACGGCCGCGATCCACTGGCGCGGATTGCCACGACGCCGCCGCGCCGTACGCCATGCTGGGAAAAACCATCCGCGTCAACGTTTGGGCATCGTCATTCCAGACAGTATTTATCAGCCCCAGGACTCCGTATGGGCGGCCCGTGGCGAGGAAACTGTCAACGTTGTCGAATTCCACTTGGAAGGCAGGAACGATCTGGTTCCAATTCGTGGTGCCGGTGGCAATGAACACGGGCTGGCGAGTTCCTGCGAACGGGGCCAGGAAGTGCTTGTAATCCTCGGTCGGCCCGTAGTCCCACGCCACGATAATCGTGTCACGCGGAAGCTGCGGGATGATTTCCGGATATTTTGTGAAGATGTCTCCCCAAACCATTACACGTTTGCCGTGTCGCTGGGCAATCTCCGCCACGGTTTTGAAGTGCTGAAGGTATAAGCTGGCGGGCGAAAGGCCTTTCGCTTCGGCTTTGGCGAATCTTTCCAGTTCCCACGTTTCATCCATTCCCACATGGAAGTAGGGGCTCGGAAACAAGTCCGCCATCTGCGCCGACCAATTGGCGAGCAGATCTCTCACCTGCGGCTTGAGAGGATTGAACTCGCTACCGTGGGGAATGGCCGCGAGGTCGGCATAGCGCTCCACTCGGAAGAGGTCGTGGAGATGGCCGTACAATTCCAGGCAGGGGATCACGTCGATGTGCCGCTCGCGCCCGTAGGCAACGACGCGCCGAACTTGCTCTTTGGTATAGCGGCCCTCGGGATTGAGCAACGAGTATCCCTCGAGTTCAATACTGGCTTCGGAATAGAAGTAATACTGGTTGATCTTCCAGCGGGAGAGGAAATCGATTTGGCGCTTCAATTCCCTCTCGGTGTGCAGCGCTCCGTGGCTCAAATCCATCATCACGCCCCGGTAGGCGAGGGAAGGCCAATCGTGGATTTCCACTTCCGGCAACGCCGCATCGGCGGCTGAACCTTCCACAAGCTGGCAGACGGTTTGGACTCCGTAAAACAAACCGGCAGATGATATCCCGCGAACTTCCACTCCTTCGGGCTTCACCTTCACCCAGTAAGCCTCACGCGATTCCGGGCCGGAAGCTTCGCCGGGTAACGGCAGGGTATCGATGCCGCCTGTACGCTTTATAGAAATCTGGCCGCTGCCGGAGAAACTTTCCGAGATTCTCATCGGGGTTCGGGCACGCTGCGCGAGGCAATTCGCGAGCTGTTCGGCAGCGAAACGATCTTCAGCAGCGGCTTTGGGAGGGAGATACACGCTTGTGCCCCGGAGTAGAAACCGCCCCGGCCCATAGCGAACTTCCTGCGGGCGCGGAAGCAACGGGTTATGATCCTCAACTCCCAACGCTGGCTGAAGAGAAATCCCCAACAAGAAAACCAACACTCGCAAGCGACGCATCAGAGTCCTCCCTTCCAATCTCCCTTGGTGACTCACATCCGGTTGTTGACAAACCGATATTCACTTCGCTTTGCGGCCTGTTTACTCAACCCTCGGCGCTGCTCGCCGGCCATCAGATCGAGCGGGCTAACACCTCGTGCAGCTCCTCGCGAGTCAGCACGATGGGGTTGGTCTTCATGCTGCTCGCCTGGGAAGCCTTCTCGACGAGCGCCGAGATATGTTCTGTGCTGACGCCGTATGAGCCGAGCGCGGGAATATTCAATTCTCTGCAGATCTCGGCCGCCCACTTAACACCATCTTGAGCCGAGGCGTTTGGTTTGTCCGTCAGGATGCTGGCGACCGTCTGATACCGTCGCAGCGACTCGCCTTCCGGATCGCGGCTGCGCAAGGCGCGGACGTTCACATCCATTCCGTAGGGGAGCAGCGCCGCGCAGACAGCGCCGTGCGGCGCGGGAAACATCCCGCCCACCGGCCCTGCAAATCCATGCACGACGCCCAGGCCGGCATTGGCCAGCGCCAGCCCGCTCAGGAGACTGGCCATGGACATGTCGGCTCTCGCCTCGACGTCGTGCCTGTCATGGAAGGCGCGGCGGAGAGAACGGGCGACTCGCCGCAGGCCTTCCACGCAGAAGCCGTCGGTCATGGGATTGGCGCGCAGACTGACGTAAGGCTCGACCAGTTGGGTGAGCGCGTCGAGGCCGGTTCGCGCTGTGACCTCGCGTGGCAAGTCGAATGTCAACTCGGGGTCCACGACCGCCAGCCGCGCGAGCATTAGAGGGCTTCGCAGGCTGACTTTGACGCGATGTTCGGGTGAGGCGAGCACGGCATTGCGCGTGACCTCCGTTCCCGTCCCCGCCGTGGTTGGAATCGCGATGAAGGGAGCACCGGGATATTCGAGCGGCATTCCAGCGCCGATGACTTCCAGGTAGTCCACTAATTCGCCGTGATTGGTCAGGAGCGCAGCAATGGCTTTCGCGGCGTCGAGGGCGCTTCCGCCGCCGAAGCCAATGACCACGTCGCATTTTTCTTCTTGGGCGCGCGCCACTCCGCTTCGCACGATGTCGAGTGTGGGTTCACCATCCACGGGGAAACGACAATGGGATACGCCCGCCTGAACGAGTTGGGCAGCCAACGAATCGGATCGCTCCGCTGCGCGCCCGGTCACCACCAAGGCGCGATGGCCGAACTCTTTTGCCGCCGCAGCGACTTCGCGCACTGTGCCGGCGCCAAAGAGAATGCGCGTGGGCGTGGCGAATTCAAACCGCATCGGTTCTCACCAGCCTTCGTCGCCGGGAAAAATGTTGGAGTATTTCACGCCGGTCCGCGGTCCCACCATCATGGGTGTCACCGTATCGCGCCAGGCGAGGTAGTGTGCCGTGTCCTTGTGCTGAGCGGGCGCTTCTGCTGTTCGGTAAACCTCAACCAAAATGAAGCGCGAGGGATCGTCCGCCTGTTGAATCACGTCGAACCGCGCCACGCCCGGCTCCCGGACGCTCGCGCGGGCGTTTTCGATCGTCGCCTGTTTAAAGGCGTCGATGAATTCCGGTTTAACGTTTACGTGAACGTGGACAATGAACATGGCTCTTCTCCGTCAAGGCGCGATGAGGGCCCCTGTCCTTGTCACAAGGATTCGGCCTTGCCCGTGAGCTTTGCGGGCACGCTCTCTTTTAGCCCGAATGGACTGCGCAATCAACAGAATTGGAAGGGCCTGGACGGCGCGAATAAGCGGGAGGACTTGCCTCGTCTTAGCTACTGATATATAACCAAGTGGCAATTCATATGACTGAACTCATCTGAGACGGGAAGTATAAGGACGGCAAGAAGCAGGGGCCGGTGCGCATTGCCCTGCCGTTTCAGACCATCGAGACGATGAACGAAAGCGCCCAGGAGCGCCAGCGCTCGCCTATCGCAGGTTCATTCTCGACCTCTACCACGCCACACCCATCACCGGCCGCATGTGGCTGCACGGCGCAAAAGCCGGGCGGATGGTGCATGTGGGCGCGGTGGACGCGCCGGTAACGCTGGCGGACGTGAAGGCCATCGCGTAAAGAGGTTTGGAAATCGGTAGGGGCGGGGCTTGTGGGCGCCCAAGGGCGGGCACAAGGCCCGCCCCTACAAGCCGCGGTGGATATTCTGGGTTGGGAATTCGCGCTGGAGCTTAACGAGACGGCCAAGCAAGTGGCGGCGGAATCGCGCGTCAGCGTGGCGTTTAAGAAGATTCCCCATGAGGCCCTGGATAAGAAAGCCGTCGAGCAGGGAGACATCAAGTTCTTCGAGCTTGGGGCATTATCTGTTGACGTTGTAGGGGCGGGGCTTGCCCCGCCCAAATCGCGAAAGGGCACGGCAAGCCGTGCCCCTACCATCACGTTGCGCCTGACGGATTTCGTCATCCCCATTGACGATATCCCGGAGGAGGTTCGCAAGGCCATCAAGCACTGGAGCCAGATGGTGGATTACTGGGCGGTGGATTGGGACTACAAAGACGATACATTCCACAACCAGTGGCAATCGTATCGCACGCGCAAGGACCCCAAGATTTCGCTCAATGCCAACTATCAGTACCCGGAGCTGGGAAAGTACACGATCGTGGTGAAAGTGATTGACATCCTCGGGAACGACACCACGAAGACGCTGCAAGTTGATGTGAGATGAGGTCGCAAATTGCGACCTCAAGATTGCTGTGTCTTTTTGTCGGCACGCACAAAGTCGCCGAGCTTGAAAGAGAGAACTGTGAAGAATTTGAAGTCACAAATTGTGACCTCAAAACTCGCCATCCCGCCGGAACGGGTCGAGCGGCGAATTCTGCTGATTCGCGGCCAGAAGGTTATGTTGGACACGGATCTGGCCGAGCTATACCAGGTCCAGACATTCCGGCTCAACGAACAGGTCAAGAGGAACCGGACCCGCTTCCCGGAAGACTTCATGTTCCGGCTCACGAAGGAAGAGGCAAGATCTTTGACATCGCAGTTTGCGAGGTCAAACAAGGGGAGAGGCGGCAGGCGCACTCCGCCTTATGCCTTCACGGAGCAGGGAGTGGCAATGCTCTCCAGCGTCCTCCATAGCGAGCGCGCCGTGCAGGTAAACATTGCCATCATGCGCGCTTTCGTCAAGCTGAGGGAGATGCTGGCCTCGAACCGGGATTTGGCGCGGCGTCTGGATGAGATGGAAAAGAAATACGACGCGCAATTCAGGGCGGTGTTTGACGCCATCCGGGAACTGATGAAGCCGCCCGAAAAGCCCCGGCGTAGAATCGGGTTCGGCGTCGCCGCCCAGCATTGACGGCGGCCGGGCAAGCGATTTTCAAGATGCCCCGTCGAAAAAACAAACCTGCTGACCCAAGCCAGGCCGAATTGCTGGACATCACGGCGCGGCTGCGCACGGCGCCCTGCGTCCCCGCGCTGCGTGAGGCCGTCAAGGCTTGGAAGGCGGGCGGCTACAAGGGCATCACCGACACCACGCGCCTCCTGCTCAACTACTGGTTCGAGACGGACCACAAGCTGCCGACCGGACTGTCTTTCAAATACCACCCCTCACAGCGCGAAGCGATTGAGACGCTGATCTTCGTGTGGGAATTCGAAAAGGTTCGGACCCGGAAGGCGCTGCTCGAACGCTACGCGCAGAATCTGCGCAATGTTCGGCTGCCGCCGAACGATGACTTCGCCCGGTACTCGATCAAGATGGCGACAGGCAGCGGCAAGACGAAGGTAATGGCGCTGGCGGTGGCTTGGCAATTCCTGAATGCGGCACGCGAACCCGACGACATCGCCAAACACTATCCGAAGACGGTACTGGTGGTGGCCCCCAACGTCATCGTTTTCGAGCGCTTGAAGACGGATTTTGCAGGGGGGCGCATTTTCCGCGCCGACCCCGTCATCCCCAAGGAACTCGGAATCTTCTGGGACTTCGACTGTGTGATGCGCGGCGAGGGCGAAAAAGCGCACGCGGAGGGCACGCTGTTTCTCACCAACATTCAGCAATTCTACGAGCGGCCGGGTCCCGCGGCGCAGGAGCCATCCTCGTGACACAAATAAATTCCAAGGAGCGCTTGTTGCGCGCCCTCAGGCATCAACCCGCCGATTACTTGCCCTGCAGCTTCATGAGCTTTACCGCGCTGCGCCGGCGATGCCGGGAAAACCTGTTCGAACTTGTCGAGGCCGAGCGCGCCCTGGGCCTGGATTCGTTCCTTTTCGTCCCCTCCGCCCCACGCTCCGAACGATTAACCCATCCCGACCTGCGCGGTCTGCCCGTGCGCTTCGATCCGTCGGTGGAGACGAAAGAGTGGCGCGAGGAATCTGCCGGCACGCCGGGGATTCTTCACAAGGAATACTCCACGCCCGCGGGTAACCTGCAGGCCAGCGTGCGCCTGGCTGAAGACTGGCCGCACGGCGACCACATCCCCTTCGTCGACGATTACCAGGTTTCCCACGGCCTCAAGCCGCTCATCACGGACGCAAAGGAACTCGAAGCTCTCCGTTATTTGCTGACCTCCCCGAGCGCGGGTGACATCGCGCGATTCGAGGCCGAGGCTCGCAAAGCCCGCGCCTTCGCGGAGGAAAAAGGCGTCTTGCTGGTGGGCGGATGGGGCGTGGGCGGCGACATGGCCGGCTGGCTTTGCGGCCTGAGCAACTACACTCTCCTGGCGCTCGACCAGCCGGAATTCCTCACTGAACTGCTGGACATGATTCATGCTTGGAACCTTGCACGCATGAATGTGGTCCTCTCTGTTCCGGTCGATCTTTACACCCGGCGCGCCTGGTACGAGGGCTGCGACTTCCTGATGCCGAAGTTTTTCAGGGAGGTCATGCTTCCCCGCCTTAAGACGGAGGTCGCGCTCGCCCACGACCACGGCGCGCTCTTCGGTTACATCTGCTCGAGCGGCACCGTGCCGATGCTCGACTTCTATCTCGAGGCCGGCGTAGACGTGTTGATCGGCATTGATCCGATTCAAGGCACCCACACCAACCTGCCCGCCCTGAAGAAAAAAGCCGGCACGAAGCTCGCCCTCTGGGGCGGCGTTTCGGGCGCCGTCACCGTCGAGATGGGAAGCGAGGAGGAAGTCCGCGCCGCCGTGGCCCGCGCCATCGAAACGCTCGGTCCGAATGGCTTCATCCTCTCACCCGTGGATAACATCACAGTAGACTCCCCGCAAACCTGGCGCAACATCGATGCCTTCATCGGCGAATGGCGTCAGCGGCGCTGACTGGCTGGCCTCCAGAGTCTCGATAACTAGCTATTCGGGGACCGGCCACGGCACCCCAAGGAACCAAGGATGGAGTCACCTGAGAGTCGGACATTAAGGCCAAGGTGTATCCGATCCCACTCGGATTGCATGCGTCAAAGAGGATGGGACAAATTGTCCGACTCTGTGTTTTCAATAACTTAAAGGCTCCGGTTTTTCATTTTCGTGTTTGAGTGGGCCTTTGCCTCGAACCATCGGATGATCGGGACAATCCGGCCAGGGTCCCTTGGGGCAAATTTCGACAGGGCGTGGCGGCTCGGCATCGGGTTCATGATGTTAGCCTATAACCCTTGACTTAGTTTGTCAACGAGATTTATTGGCCTGTTGTTTCCCCGCGCCCTACGGCAAGCTCGCGCCCGATCCGGAGGGCCTCGGTCAATTCGGCGCGGCGTCGGCCACCATGCGGTTTCCTGAGCAGAGTCGTCTGGCCATTTCAGTTTGACTGCCCACTCATCATGCAACAGAAAGGCCAAGAGCTCTTGCGTAGAGGTCAGATTTTGCGCGGTTTCGGCTGATCAAATGTCGATTTTGTCCGATACCGGCACGTCAGCCACAGGTACGGCGCCATTTGACGCTTAAACGCCAGTCGTAGACGTCAACATTAATGTTCCGCACTACGGTGCTTCGAAGGGACGAGCATGGTCACGGAATTACGAACGTCTCGGCATCGCCAAGGCGGCGGATGGTACCGAAGCCATGCGCCTCCTCGTCCCATTTCACGCCATGCACCGGCACGACCATCTTGGGGCGAACGGCTGCGGCGAAGGCGCGGAGATCGGCCGGAGAAGCGTGGCCGCTGGTATGGATATGGGCGATCTCGGCCCCACCCGTCTGGCACCATTTCAGCGGCTCCGCGTGATAGGGATCGGAGAGATAGCCGCCCCACATCGAGAAATTATAGGCGTCATCGGCGGTCGGTGTTACGCCTGCGCGCTGATAATCGGCGATCAAGGCACGACGCAGCATGATGATGTGGCGGCAGCCCGCGAGTCTGCGCGCAGCGATGCCATGCTTCGCCATTCTCGCGACGAAATTCTCGCGGTCCAGTTTGCGGTAATAGCTGCCAAGTCTTCTCGTCACGACGACTTTCAGGTTCGGGAAGCCCGGGCGCGGTAGACGGGTTCGTTCGGAGATCCGGTCGAGGACATCGGCGGTGTAGAGGTCGATCACGAGCGTCCGGCCGGTGCGCTTCGCGGCTCGGTAGATGGAAACGGTACGATCAATGTTCTGGGCTGACCAGGACACGAAGACGCGACCCTTGGTCCGTTTGAACAATTCGACGAAGTCCTGCTCGATCTCTTTCTCACACTTCACTGGCTTGTCCGAGCCGAGATTCGTTCCCTCAGTCACCAGCACGTCGATATCGGGCGGCGGGTTAGCCATAATCCGGTCCACGAGCACGGATTTCCGGCCGTGGCGGCGAAAGTCGCCCGTATAGAGAATCCGCTTCCCAGCGCCCTCGACCAGCAGCATGTAGGCGTCGAAGGCTGAGTGGTCGGTCAGAATCGGCGTAACTGTGAACGGCCCGATCGCGAACGGTCCCGAACGACTGTGCCATGTCTTGAAGGTCTGGGTAAGCGGTCGGCGCGTGACGTGCCCAGTAACCGCGATCAGCTTGGCCGAGCCCGACCCCGTCCAGATCGGCCAGGTGGGCGGCAGTTCCTCCACCAGACCCCAATGATCCTGATGGGGATGACTGATGAGGACGGTCGCCATCCGGCTCCGGTCGAGCGATGCGGGTAGCAGGCCGGTGGCCCCTTCGGGCGCGTCAAGCGGACGCCCGGCGTCGAGGATGAGGCGGTCGCCATCCGGGTGTGCAATCTCAATGCAGCTCCCGCCGATCTGTTGAGTGCCGCGGTGGACGGTGAGGGTTAGGGTCAAGCGGGAACTTCCAATTTATATTTGCTAATTTCGTCAGTAAATCCGTGAGGATTTCCTTTCATTAACAATCGGCTCTGGAAATGCTCGCTGAGGGTTTTCTTATGCTTCTTCCAATCCTCGCCGCGTTCCTGATCACGACTGTAATCAAAAACCACGAGTCTGACCTCAGAATCGACGGTCAATCGCTCAGGTCTGTCCGCTACCTCTTTCACCAAAGCGTCATAGCGGTTCGGCGGGACAAGTTCGACTAAGTTCTTACAAACTTCACGATACGAGGATTCAAGGTGCGGCCGATAATTCTTTATGAATGCTTCATATTTTCTAATCTGCTCAAATACTCGTGGTTCGGGTTTCCATGATCGCAACTCGCCGTTATCGAACCGCTTTGCTTCAAAAAATACGATACAGGCCTTACCGTCCTTCCTCTGAATTGCCGCAAAATCGATGCGGTCGGCAACCCGCCTGCCCGTGGTGTTCTGATCCTCACTATCTGTCTCGACCTCGGATTTGGGTGATAGAGCGACCTCGACATCGACGACGTTTTTATTGCTCTTCAAAATGCTTTGTACGCCCACTTTCTCAGCTTCCGCATAGCGGGATGACGATTTCTTTAATGAATCGAGGTCGAATTCACGTATGAAGATCTCGCTCACTCGATCCTCAACAGCAGGACTGTCGCCATGCCATGAAACTAGAGGATTGTTCAAATTTGGACTAACCAGATATTTATAGTGAGTTTCGAATATAAGCTGCCCTTCTTTGTAAGATATTTTGAAGATACTGCACCCTTGGAAATATACATTGATATATTTTTTTCTTATTGCGATAAATAAATCCCTATCGCGGATAATCTTCTGCCACGGCGTGCAGTTCCTTAACGCGCCCACGAATTTGTTGCTAATTCCTCTGTCGAACATGGCATTCCTCCTCAGCTAGTCGTCGCACCAGCATAACCGCGTGCCGCCCTGCCCATCAGATCCGATATTTCTTCGCGTAACGGGAGAACGATCGGTACGACATTTTCAGAAGGGCGGCGGCTTGACGGCGCGCTCCCCCGCCGGCTTGTAAGGCAGCTTGAAGGTACTGTTTTTCCACCTGTGCAACATGGCTTTCCAAGTCAACGCCTTCGGCGGGAATCTGAATTTCCTCCTGGCCGGTGGCCGCAATTCCGGTTACTGATCCGGGAAGGTGGGCTAAGCGGAGCCGATGATTTTCCTCACGCAAAGCCAACTCCTCCAGCGCCCTTTCGACCGTCAAGTACAGTTCCTCCACCAGTTTGTCGGTCTTGATGATGTAACGGTAGGCGCCGAGGTTCAGCGCCTGAACGGCCGAGGTCACGGTAGGGACAGCCGTCATGAGGATAAACATTGCCGGGTTATGGGTGGAGCGAGCGAACTCCAAAAGCTCGATGCCCGTCAGGTCAGACACGCGGATTCCGGAGATAATCAGATCGTAGACTTGCGACTCAATTTTCTTTTTGGCAGCTTGGCCGCCCGAGGCCGTTTCTACCAAGTGGCCCTTTTAAGAAAGGCGATCTCCAAAAGCCGGCAAAGAGATTCTTCCTCGTCGATAATCAGCAGTCGCGCCATTCCATGTTCCTCCTCGCAAAAGCGGCTAGCCAGGGTCGGTGCAGACATTCTTTTTTGACGTCTGTTGTCTCCCGCAGTGAGGAGTATGCCCGCCCAGCCTTCGCATTTCAAGCGTACAGCTTTGGGAGACCGCAGACGCACAAACTAGGGCCCTGCGGTGGCGTGGCGTTCATCAGGGCAGGCTTCCAACCCCGCTAATTCAGGTCGTACCGTCCCACGGCGAGGCATTGCGGGGAATTCGAACAGGCCCGGACCGCGGGCCCGGCCCTACTTCGATTGCCGGACGGGTCGGAGACTGGTAGAATCCACTTCCGACCCGATTCGCCCTCCCCCTCGCAGGAGGAGCGTCATCATGACATCTCGAGAGCGCGTTGCCCGAGCGCTGAGTCACCAGGATCCGGACCGCTTGCCGCTCGACTTGGGCGGCAGCGCCACGACCGGCATGCAAGTCAGCTCGGTCTATCAACTCCGCCAGGCGTTAGGCCTCGACCCGCCGGGCACGCCCGTCAAAGTGGTCGAACCCTACCAGATGCTGGGCGAGATCAAAGCCGATATGAAGGAAGCGTTGGGCGTGGACGTCGTCCAACTGCGCGGGCCGCGCAACATGTTTGGCTTCCGCAACGAGAATTGGAAACCCTGGACGCTCTTTGACGGCACGCCGGTGCTGGTGCCGGAAGCCTTCAACACCGACGCCGAGCCGGACGGCTCGATCCTGATGTATCCCGAGGGCGACCGCTCGGTGCCACCCTGCGCGCGCATGCCCAAGGACGGTTTCTACTTCGACTCCATCACTCGCCAGGAACCTATCGACGACGACAAGCTGGACCCCGCTGACAATCTGGAGGAATTCGGCCCCGTCTCCGACGCCGACCTCGCCCATTTCGCGCGCGAGGCGACACGCCTCTTCAATGAGACCGACAAGGCGATCCTGGCTAATTTCGGCGGCACGGCGTTCGGCGACATCGCGCTGGTTCCGGCGCCCTGGCTGAAGCACCCGAAAGGTATTCGCGCCGTCGAAGAGTGGTACATCAGCACTGTTTCGCGGGAGCAGTATGTTCATCGGGTGTTCGAGCGGCAATGCGAAATCGCGCTGGCCAACCTGGAGAAGATTCGCGAGGCGGTGGGCGACCGCGTCACGGCAGTGTTCGTCACGGGCACGGACTTCGGAATGCAGAAGGGGCCGTTCATCTCACCCATCACTTATCGAAAACTTTTCAAACCCTTCCACGTCAAGGTCAACGATTGGATTCACCGCAACACCACGTGGAAGTCGTTTATCCACTCCTGCGGGTCAGTCTGGGCATTGCTGCCGGATTTTGTGGATGCGGGGTTCGACATCCTGAATCCCGTGCAGTGCTCGGCCGCCAACATGGACCCGCGGCGGCTGAAAGAAACCTTCGGCGGACGGCTCACATTCTGGGGCGGGGGCGTCGATACCCAACGCACCTTGCCCTTCGGCACTCCCGACGAAGTGCGCGCTGAAGTCCGCGAGCGCATCCGCACCTTTGGCGCGAGCGGCGGCTACGTCTTCAACACGACGCACAACGTCCAAGCGCGCATCCCCAAGGAAAACCTTCTGGCGCTCTACGAGAGCGTGAGGGAATTCGGCAAATACCCGCTAAACTGATAGTAGGGGCATCCGTCGGCTGACGGATGCCCCTACACCAATCACACTTGAGATACTCCATCGAAATAAACGGCCGCCCCACGTG
>CAZTHM010000015.1:0-20370 GCA_964613505.1 uncultured Acidobacteriota bacterium
GCGCGATGGGTGGGGTGGTGAACCTGGTCTCCCGTCGGCCCGGTCTGAAACCGTCTCTGGATATGCTCGTCAATCGCTCGACGCTGGGCGCCACGGACGGGATCCTGTTCCTGGCGGCGCCGCTCTCCCCGCGCTGGGCGCCTCGCTTCTGGGCGGCGGGCATTGGCAGGGACGGAGGGATACGGACGGCGACGACTGGGCTGACGTGGCGGGATACGAACGCGGCATCGCGCGGCCGCGCTTCTTTTGGGATGGAGGCGGCGGACGATCCGCGTTCCTCACCGCGGGCGTAACCTACGAGAATCGCGAGGGCGGCACGCTGTTGGGCGCGGTTTTGCCGGCAACCGGCGCCCCTTACACAGAAGCCCTGGACACCCGGCGCTACGACCTCGGGGGGAGCGGCCAATTTCTCATCCACCATCAGTATGTCGTGACGGTGCGTGGCGCGGCCGCCCTACAGCAACATCATCACCGCTTCGGGGAGGTAAGCGAGCGAGATCGCCACGAAACCGTTTTCGGCGAGGTTGCGGTCCGCGGGGCGGCGGGACGGCACACCTGGGTGGCGGGAGCGGCTGTCGAGCGGGACGCCTATGAGCCCCGTGACTTTCCGCAATTTCAGTACCGCCACACCTCGCCCGGTCTCTTCCTGCAGGACGATTTCAACCTCGCGCCCTGGCTGGCCCTTTCGGCGAGCGGGCGCGCGGACTTCCACAGCCAATACGGGACGTTTCTGAGCCCTCGCCTGTCGGCGCTGCTGAAGTCGGGCGGCTGGACCAGCCGCCTAGCCGCCGGGCAGGGTTTCTTTGCGGCCACGCCGCTGACCGAGGAGACGGAAGCGGCGGGCTTGTCTCGACTCGTAATTCCACGGGCGCTGAAAGCCGAGCGCGGGCGAAGTCTCTCGCTGGACGTAACCCGGACGGCGGGTCCGGGGTCGTACACCGTGACGCTGTTTGCCTCGCGCGTCCGCAATCCTTTGTACGTCGAGCGGTCCGACCGCTATGAGTTGACGAACCTTGAAGAACCTCTGACGAATCGAGGTGTTGAACTACTGGCCACGCTGAAACACAAGCCGTTCTCCGCCACGGCCACGTACACCTACGTTCGTTCAAGCCAGGTGGAGAATCGGCAGCGCGTTGATATTGCGCTAACGCCACGACACAGCTTGGGGGTCGTCGGGATGTGGGAGAGGGAGGGCGTGGCGCGCGTTGGGATGGAGTTCTATTACACGGGCCGGCAGCGGTTGGAGTTTAACCCCTTCCGAACATCGTCGGAGCCTTACGTAATCCTCGGCTTGCTGGTGGAAAAGCGGTTCGGGCACTTTCGGCTGTTTCTTAATGCCGAAAACCTGACTGGCGTTCGGCAAACCAAATGGAACTCGCTTCTGCGACCGACAGCGGGGGCAGACGGCCGGTGGACAGTCGATGCCTGGGCTCCCCTGGACGGCCGTGTCTTTAACGGGGGAATCAGAATCGATTTCTGAAACAACGCAGCACAAACCTGCCGCATGAACCTCCGGCCCTTCGATTGGAACACTCAGCAAGGGCAGACTTATTGGTTCACCGCGCGCCGGGCAAGTTCAGAGCCTCAACGAGAAAAGGCTCTCAAGGCTTGGCGCAGAACAATTCTTTTCGAGGTTCTTTGAGCCATCGCGCCTCAATGCACATGGAGGGGGTGGACTGATACGAAGTTTCTGCGAAATTGGCGGTTAACTCGAGAGCGTTTCCGAGTCTCGTCCGCTGGACTTTCCGGTCAGCAGTCAGCCAGGCAAAGTGCGAAAGGTTTTCGCGGCCGAACTGCCGGTGGATGGGGGAAAAGAACCGGTAAAGGCGGGAAAGCGCGTCCGCATCTTTGCGAAGCTCGCGCCGGTCAAGACTCCACAGGGAAGGCACATTGTAGAGGAGTTCAAGCAGCATTCGAGTTTCGACGAGAGCCGGGATCTTCATTAACGGAACGTCCCAACGATCGGTTGTAATCACGGACCCATGAAACACCGTTTGATACAGGGGCAGACGGTACGCCGGGTCATATTTGGCCGTCTTGAATTCCGCGCTGACAGCGACAGGCTTGAAGAAAATCGCCGGCCTCTCGGCGGGCCACCAACCGCCGTAGGTTTTCTTGTCTTTCATGAGAGCCCAAAGCAGGTCATTCGAAACGGACTCCATACCGTGGGCGAAGGCGATGACCGGGGCGCTCCACCCCACTCCTCCTTCCGAACCCAGGACGAGCTTGCGGCCGCTGCTGATATACCGCATGCGCTTTAGCCGGTTGAGGCGATCCTGGGCGGGCGTCATGGGATGCGCCGGGGAGTAGTCATCGAAGAGCTCGCCAAAGGCATCCACGTCCAGGAAATAACTATTGATGCCGGTGCGCTCGTGGGCGCCGACCCGGTCCGCGAGGTAGTGCTTCTCGGGTTCGGCAAGCTCCAGAGCTTGGGAGCTCAGTTCGCAACCGCGCCCCGCAAACCCTCTCACTCTCTCGCCGTGCTGGTCAATGACGCAACCACTCGGGTAGAGTTCAGGAGGCCAGATCGAGCTCACCGAGTCGGCCGACTTGGGTTCCTGGATGTTTTCGACTGTATCGTAAGGCCCGATGAGGTACCCAAGCGCCTTTGCCGCGGCGATATATTCCTTGTTGGCGAGGGGAGCGCCTTGGCGGGGATCCTGGTCGTACCCGATCCAGAACCGGGCAATCTCCAGCCGTTGCAACTCCCGAAGGAATTCGACGTTTCTCCCGTCGCCGTAAACGTATGTATGCACGGCGCCCAATAGCTTCGCGACCTCGGGGTTCTCCCTGACCTTCTGGTCCAAGGTGACATACTCGCCTTTAGCGATCAGCCTCTGGCGATACTCCACCGCCGGACTGATCGGGGAGGCGCCGCCGGGCCAGATTTCAATCTCGTAAGGCGGAAACCCGTCACGCTTTCGGAAGTCATGGACGGCGGACGTCGAGAGGCGGCCTTGCCGCTCGGAAATACATACCTCCGTTTGGAGATCGCTCACGGCGAGGTAGGTGAACGTTCCGCCTTCGATTTGATAACTCCAGAATGGCATTGAAAGCCCGCCATGAGCGCTGCGGCACTGGCCGGCTTTGAGGTGCGCGGCCCAGAACGGATCGTCGAGTGGGATGTAGAGGCCCTCGCCATCCGGGTAAATCAGGGCAGACAGGGCAGGGTCGGCACCGCTGACCGGCCAGGTGTACTTGCCGTCGCACTTGGTTTCGAAACGGACGCGCAGGCGGTTCTCGATTGCGGTCAGTTCGACATCCATTTCGAGTTGGGGAATCCTCCAGCGGATTGACTGTGGGGTTTCGATCAGACCGCTTACCGGATAACTTTTTCCCCCACCGCCGGCGATGACGATTGCGTTGTTATGCCCGGCGAGACGGGCGGTGATGGTGAGCGACTCGGGCTCGATCTGCGCGTCCCATCCCTTGAGGTGCAGGGAGGGCAGGGGGGCGGCTTGTTTTGCGCAACCTGAGAGGAGTGCCGCGACCACGAGAGACAAGCCGGAAAGGGCGCACAACCCCGCAGCCGCGATGTTTCGTACCGAAGGTTTCAATGCGTTCTTCTGAGTGGCAGGGTCTCCTCGCCTCCCGTTTTGCCCTGAACTCGGGAGCTGCGGTTTCACGAGAGCCGCTCAGTCATAGTATTCCAGTCCAAGGTGCGTAATCAGCTCCTCGCCGCGCAGGTGTCGCAGCGTGTTCTTTAGCTTCATGAGCTGGATGAAGAGGTCGTGCTCGGGATAAAGATGGGGAGCGCACATCGGACTCTTGAAGTAGAACGAGAGCCACTCCTGGATGCCCTTGCGCGCCATTTCCGGGCAACGCTGGGCAAGGTCGAGGAAGAGCACCAGGTCCAGGACGAGCGGCGCCGCCAGGATGGAGTCCCGGCAGAGGAAGTCGATCTTTATCTGCATGGGATAGCCCAGCCAGCCGAAGATGTCGAGGTTATCCCAGCCTTCTTTATTGTCGCCGCGCGGCGGGTAGTAGTTGATTTTGACCTTGTGACAGAAGCCTTTGTAGAGCTCGGGATAGAGTTCCGGCTGGAGGATGTATTCGAGCACGGAGAGCTTGCTCTCCTCCTTGGTACGAAACGATCCCGGGTCCTCGAGCACTTCGCCGTCGCGGTTGCCCAGGATGTTGGTTGAGAACCAGCCATGCAGGCCAATCAGTCGCGCTTTCAGTCCGGGGGCGATGATGGTCTTGAGCAGCGTCTGGCCCGTCTTGTAGTCCTTGCCGCAGACGGGCGCTCGATTCTTGAGAGACAGTTCGAGCATTGCCGGGATGTCGGCGGTGAGATTCGGAGCGCCATTCGCGAACGGAACGCCCAGCTTCAAGGCAGAGTAGGCGTAGATCATGCTCGGAGCAATCTCGGGGCTGTTGGCGCGTAGCCCCCGTTCGAAGGCTGCCAGCGACTGGTGGACGGCGCTGGCTTTCAGGTAAATTTCCGTGGACCCGCACCAAATCATGATGAGCCGCGAGGCGCCGGAAGATTTTTGGAATTGCCGGATATCGTCCTGGACCTGCTCGGCCAAGTCCATTTTCGTTTTGCCCTTCTTGACGTTCTCGCCGTGAAGTTTCTTCACGAACTTCTGCTGAAAGACCGCCGGCATGGGACGGATTGCGGAGAGGAAGTCTTTTACCTGATCGAGCAACGTGCGCTCCAGGACGCCGGCCTTGATTGCGGCCTCATAGCAATTGTCTTTGAAGAGATCCCAGCCGGCAAAAACCAGGTCGTCCAACCCGGCGAGAGGGACGAAGTCTTTGATGGCGGGTGCGCGCTTTTCCGGGCGTTTCCCCAGGCGGATCGTGCCCATCTGGGTCAGGGAGCCAATGGGACGCGCCAACTGTCGGCGAATGGCTTCAACCCCCGCAATAAAAGTCGTCGCCACCGCACCCATGCCGGGAATTAAGACTCCCAGTTTGCCTTTGGGCTCAGCAATTTGAATCGGTTTCTTTGCCACCTTTGAATTCCTCCACGTCCTCGATCTGCAATTCCAGCTCCAGCCGGAGCCGGCACTATAGTTCGACCCGAAAGAAAATTGCAATGCCAAATCGTTGCTTGGGAGGTCGGTCGTGCCTCCCTCTCGACGTCAGGAAGGAGGCAAGGGCGGTGACGACAACTCTTTGGTTGGTGAAATCAACGAGACTGGCGTTATAATGCCCGGCGGGATCGCTCCGGACACGAGCCGTATTCCCCCGGTTAATTCTCTATGCAAAGCAGGCTGCCTCGACTCGTTGTGCGCGACGCCTCGGGCTCCGAGAGGGAAGTGGAGATCGCCAAGACTCCCTTCACGCTGGGGCGGCAGAGTGACAACGACTTGGTTCTGCTCGACAACCGCATTTCCCGCCATCACGCCACCGTCCTGCGAGGCCCTGAGGGGTACCAGATCGAGGATGCCGGCAGCCGCCACGGAACTCTGGTGAACGGCGAGCGCGTTTCGTTGTGCGTCCTCAACACCGGCGACCAGATCAACCTGGGCGTGGCGGACGCCTACCAGATCTTCTTCATTACCGAGCAGGCGGCGCTGCCCATGCTCCTCGCGGAAATCGGCAAGGTAGCCGAGAGTCCTGCCCCTCAGTTGCAGCACTTGGGCTTATTGCTGCAAATGGCCCAGATGCTGAATCGCGCCGCCGCGCTGGATGAAGTGTTGACCGCGCTGGTGGACTCGGCCGTGCAACTGACGGATGCCGAGCGCGGCCTGTTGTTCCTGAGTGATGATGGCGGGGAACTCCAACTGCGCCTGGCGCGGGGGCGTGGCGGCCTGCATCTGGCTCCCACCTTGAAGGACTATTCGCAGCAGGTGGTCGAGCGTGTGGCGAAGACGCGCCGCGAGGAGGTGACCCTGGAAGAGGAAATGACCGGCCGTTCCGCCAATGAAACCGGAGTCGTCCGGGGCGGCGGGCGCGGCGTGGTCGCCCTCCCCCTCCAAAAGCTTCCCATGATGGAGATGAGTGGGGACACAATCCAGCAGACCGTGCCGGAGCTCCTCGGCATTCTCTATATGGACAGCCGCACGCGCCCCACGGCGTTGACGGGTTTGGATCGGCAGGTCTTGTTGACGCTCGCCCTGGAAGGCGCCACCGTTATCGAAAACGCGCGGGTTTTCCGCCTGACTCGCGAACAGGAGCGCATGCGGCACGATCTCTCTCAGGCGCGCCACATTCAGCAGGGCCTGTTGCCGCGCGAATTGCCCAAGAGTGAATACTTTGAAATTCGGGCGCTCAGCATCCCGTCCCAAACCGTGGGGGGAGACTATTACGATGTTGTGCGGCTCCCCGGCGGTCGCTTCGGTTTTACGGTCGCCGACGTGTCAGGTAAGGGACTCCCGGCGGCCGTGCTGGCGGCGACAGTCCAGGGGGCCTTCGGCGCTGTGGCCGCCGGCGACCCCGACCCCGCCGACCTGTTTCGCCGCGTCAACGATTTCCTTTGCGAGCGGACTCCGCCGGAGATGTTCGCCACGATTTTCTACGGAGTGCTGGATCCGAGTGGGAATTTCGCTTTTGTGAATGCCGGCCAGGCTACCCCTCTGGTTGTCAGAAACGATGGCGTGGTCAACCGTCTCGATTCCTCGAACTTCCCTCTGGGTTTCTTTAGCGGCATAACCTTCGAGGCGAGCGCCACACAGCTCGCGCCGGGCGAGCACGTCCTGATTTTCTCCGATGGGATTACGGAGGCCATGGATTCCGACCATGAGTTGTTCGGGGAGACCCGCCTGAAGGCAGTCCTGGAAGGTTGCGCCAGTCTGGATAGCCAGAAGATGTGCGACAAGGTGGTCGCCGCGATTAAGGAGTTCGTCGGCGGCGCCCCGCAGGCCGATGACCTCACGCTGGTGGTTCTGCGTTTTGGCCCGCCTGCCGGCTGATCGCCGAAATCATGAGTCCCGAGAGTGGCTAGCACCGGGTTGGCGACTTCAGGCGCCTGCCTTCTCAATGCCAAAAAGCTGACGCAGCCTGGCCAGATTCAATTCCTCAAAACTGTTGACCGCGAGGTCCGCCTGGGTGTGAGCCCGCAGTTCATCGACGGGGAATGTTGAGGCGATCCCAACGCATTTCATTCCTGCCCGCTTGGCTGATTCCACTCCCACAAACGAATCCTCAAAGGCAACACAGCGCACGGGCTCCAGCCCCAGGTGCTGGGCCGCTTTCAAATAGATTTCGGGATCGGGCTTGGGATGAGTGACCTCGTCGCCCGTCACCAGGTAAGCGAAATAACGCCTGAATTCCAAGGCATCCACGATGAACTCGACGTTCTTGGACATCGCCGAAGACGCCACCGCCATGGGAATGCCAGCTTCATGACACTCCGCAATGAGTGCCGCGAGACCAGGAAGCGGTTTGGCGTGCGGGCGGAAGACCTTTCGGAATCTCTCCTCCAATTCCTCGCTAAGCTGGCGCCTCTGTTCCTTTGTGAGCTGGTCTCCAAAGAAGAATCGGAACGCGGTGTCGTTACGATGCCCGAAGATCTGTTTCGGAAGGTCTTCGGGATTGAACGCGACTTTGTGTTCGTTGAGAAGATCGACCCACTTCTGAAGGTGAAAAGGGTTGCTGTCAATTAGCACGCCGTCCATGTCGAAAATCGCGGCGGCGGGCAGGGAGTTGGAACCGTTCATGATCCTCCTGGGTCTTGGAAATTCCTCCGGGCAATGGCCCGATTTGCCATGCCTGTTACTCAGCTACAGGATTTGGTGGGGGCCTGACGACAAGCACAGCACGACGCCCGCAACACCCCATTCTATCAGAGAATCCGCGAATTGTTAGCCGGGCAGGGGACGCAACGAGGCCAGTAGCTTTTCCGGCGGGTAAGTGTTCAAGACGTTTTTCTTTTCCATCCAGCCGCGCCGTGCGGTCATTACGCCATAGCGCATGAATGCAAAATGGTCGGGGTGGTGCGCGTCGGTGGAGATGATGATCTTCATGCCGCGGTCGCGCGCCAACTTTACATGCCGATCACAGAGGTCAAGGCGTTCCGGATTGGCGTTGAGTTCCAGGACGACACCCTGTTCGTGCGCGGCGGCGAAGACTTTCTCGACGTCAAACAAAAACGAGTCGCGCTTCAAAAGCTGCCTTCCCGTGGGGTGGCCGAGAATCCTGACGTACGGATTCTTGAGAGCCTTCAGGAGCCGCGCCGTCATCTCATCGGCAGGCTGCGTCATGCGGGAATGGACGCTGACGAGCACGATGTCGAATTGCTTGAGCAGAGCGTCGGGGTAGTCCAGCTTCCCGTCACCGAGAATATCAACCTCTGCGCCGGCCCAAATTTCTATCCCGTTGACTTGCTTGCGCGCTTCCTTAATGTGGCGAATGTTTTCCGCGGCGCGTTTCTCATCCAAACCATTGGCGATGGTGACGGCCTTGGAGTGGTCGGTGATGAGGATGTATTTGTAGCCAAGCTTCTTCGCGGCCTCGGCCATTTCCTCGACGCTCGTCTTCCCGTCGGAGGCGGTGGTGTGCATCTGCAGATCGCCTTTGATGTCTTCTAACTCGACCAGCGTCGGCAACTGTCCGCTTTCGGCGGCCTCGATTTCTCCCAGGTTTTCACGCAACTCGGGCGGGATCCATTGCAGGCTGAGCTTCTCGTAGATCTCCTCTTCCTTCCGGCTGGCAACATTCTTATCGCCTTGAAACAGGCCGTACTCACTCAGCTTAAAACCGCGACGCTTGGCGCGGTCGCGCAGAGCCACATTGTGCTCTTTCGAGCCGGTAAAATATTGCAGCGCCGCGCCATAAGATTCACGCTCCAGCAGCCTCACGTCCACTTGCAGGTCGTTCTTCAATTTCACGCTGACCTTGTCCTCGCCTTGAGCGAGGATCTGGGCGATTCCAGGGAAGGCCGCAAAGTGCGCGGCAATTCCGGCGTGATCGCGGCCTGTTACCAGCAAATCGAGGTCTCCCACCGTCTCGCGCCCGCGACGCAGCGAACCGGCTGGAGTAACCTCTCCCACCGCCTTGAATTCCTTCAGATAGGCCGTCAACTCTTCGGCCGTCTCGAACGCGGTGTCCAGCCGGAAGCGCCCCGCCGCCCGGCGGAAGACCTCGATGGCTTTCAGGATGTTTTCTTCTGACTTGACGTCCATCTTCGGCAGGCCGCGCAACCGCCCCGCTTTTGCCGCAGCTTCAAGGTCGTCCACGGAACGGACGTTGAGTTCTTTGTAGAACAGTCGGACCTTTTGCGGCCCTACGGTTTGCAGTTGCAGAAGCTCGAGCAGGCTCCTGGGAATCTTCTGAAGTTGTTCCTGGTGGAAGCTGGATTTCCCGGTCTCAACCAGCTCGGTTATTTTCTTGGCGAGATCTTCTCCAACTCCGGGAATCTCTGTAAGTTTGCGCTTGGGGTCGCGCGCGATCTCCTCCAAGCGTTCCGGATGGCTCTCAATGGCGCGCCTCGCGCGGTCATACGCCGCGGCTTTGAAGGTCCATTTGGGGTCTTCCTGGAGGATCTTCAGGAGGTTGGATATTTCTTCGAAGACGGCAGCGATTTCACGGTTTTCCATGTGTGCCTTGCCTGAAATGGCTCGTTGGCTTCCGTTCTGAGTCTCACGGGCCGAGGCGGGTTTGGAACCCGCCCCTACTAGACCGCGTCACTCATTCTAAGCCGACTTGCTTGCATTTCCAACAAGCATCATGATATGAACAAGATGCGAGAAATCCTCAAGTGTTTCTTTTTGCCACACTGGATGCTAGAATAGAATCTCCACGAGAGCATCAGCATGCAACCTGCGCGTTTCGGCCTCCAGACCAAGATTATCATCTTTGCGGCCCTCCTGTGCATTTCGGTTGTCGGGATTTCCACCTACATCGCCAGTTTGCTGACTCGGGGGATTGTCGAGGAAGAGATCTACGTCAAAGGCCTGGCCATGGCTCGATCGACGGCTCGTGAACTAGTCAGCCGGCAAGGTCTTGAAAACGCCAGCGACCTCTTGCAGACGCTGCGCCAGATGCAGAAGGATTTTCCCAGCGTTCAGCAGGCCGATGTTTATCTTCATGCGCCGGAGCACCACTTGGCGGCGACCACGGCGCCGCCGGGCGAGCACCAGGAACTCGATAACCTCCCGAGGATCGAAACCTATTACGAATTTGAGCGCCCGGACGATGACACCCTCACTATCGAGACTCCCAATGGCAAATCCTGGGTCATGGGGACGACGATTCGCGAAGGTGACCGGCCGATTGCCTGCCTTAATCTCAAAGTCTCCAAATCGCACACCAGCCGCCTGACGCGCGAGCTGGTGATGCGGAATCTGGGCCTGACGCTCTCCAGTCTGGCTGCTGTATTTCTGGTCATCCATTTGTTCTTCCTCAAGCGGGTTCGCGGCCCCATGAAGGAAATGATTCGCGTCATGGAAGCGGCGGAAGGCGGCGAGCTCAATGTTCGGGCAGGAGCCGTAAGTGAAGATGAAATCGGTCAACTGGCCAAGCATCTGAATAGGATGCTCGCCCGGATCGAGAACTTCAATGCCGAACTGGGGCGCAAAGTCGAGGAGGCCACGACCGAACTGGCACGGCGGAACGAAGAGCTCGCGAAGATTAACGAGGAACTCTTTGAAACACAGAAGGTCCTGGCGAGGTCGGAGCGGCTGGCGGTGGCAGGGCAATTAGCGGCGAGCCTGGCGCATGAAATCGGGACCCCGCTCAATTCCATTTCCGGGCACGTGCAACTTCTCGGGCGTCGGTCGGCCGGCGATGAAGCTACCAGCCGGCGGCTCCAAATTATCGAAAAGCAGATCGAACAGATTGTGCGAACGGTGAAGCAACTGCTCTCCTGGACGCATACCCTCGAATTGCGCGCCGAAGCGGTGGATATTCGGCATGTGCTGCAAGAGTCGTTCTTGCTTTCCTCGCCGGCGCTGAAGCTGCGCAAGATTCGAGTGAAAAGCGAAATGCCGCCGGAGTGTCCGGAAATTTATGGAGACGCGGGGTATCTCCAACAGGTGTTTCTCAATTTGATCAACAACAGTATGGATGCCATGCCCGGCGGCGGCGAGTTGAGAGTCCGCATGCGCGCTTTGAACGAGGGCCGTGGAAGGAACAGTGTCGTCATTGAAATTGAGGATACCGGACAGGGCATGACGCCGGAAACCCTGAGCCGCGTCTTCGAGCCGATGTTTACCACCAAACGCATGGGGACAGGCGCCGGGCTGGGACTGGCGATTTGTGACCAGGTGGTCCGCCAACACGCCGGTTCAATTCAGGTGGAGAGCGAGCCCGGCCGCGGCACGCGGTTCACCATCACGCTGCCTCTGGATTTCCGCGAGAAAAGTGAGCCCGCGGCAGGAGAGGTTTCGGCGATTCACACCATTATCTAGGACATTTGAGTTCAGCGCCGTCGCGGCGAGAAGAAGATGAGAACCATGGGAAACCAAAGTCCGGTCAATATTTTGGTGGTTGATGACGATCGCGAGACACGCGAACTGCTGTGCGAGGTCTTGGGCGACGAGGGCTACCACGTGATCACTGCTGCCAGTGGCGAGGAGGCGCTTGAGACCGGCAAGCAGGAATGCTTCGATGTGATCATCAGCGACATGAAGCTGGGGCCTAATCTGACGGGGTTGGACGTACTGCGGACTTATAAAGCCCTTCATCCGGAGTCTGAGGTGATTCTGATCACGGCCTTCGGGACCATGGAGACGGCGATCCAAGCGCTCAAAGCGGGGGCGTTCGATTACCTCTCGAAACCCTTCAAGATTGACGAGCTGCTCGTGCAGGTGGGGCGCGCCCTGGAAAACCGAGAACTCATTCGGGAAAACCGCAATCTGAAACGCCAGCTCAGTACGCAGGCGCAGCTCTCCAGCCTGGTGGGCCGGACTCCGGTGATGCTGGAGGTCTACAAGAAGATCGCCATGGTTTCTGAATCCCGCTCCACCGTTTTGATTTGCGGGGAGAGCGGGACGGGGAAGGAGCTGGTGGCCAAGGCCATCCATCACAACGGCCCGAGGGCGGAACGACGCTTCTATGCAGTCAATTGTGGAGCGCTGACGGAGTCCTTGCTCGAATCCGAGCTCTTCGGTCATGTGCGTGGGTCCTTTACCGGGGCGATCGAAAACAAACGGGGCATCTTTGAAGAGGCCAGTGGTGGGACGGTGTTTCTGGACGAGGTTGCCGAGATGAGTCCGGCCCTTCAAGTCAAGCTGCTTCGGGCCTTGGAGGAGCAAGAGGTGCGGCGCGTCGGCAGCAACCAGCCGATTGCCGTCGACGTGCGCATCATCGCCGCCAGCAACCGGAACCTGGCCGAGCGCGTCGAGCAGGGAAAATTTCGCCAGGACCTTTACTATCGTCTGCGGGTCATTGAGATCGAGCTACCACCCTTGCGCGACCGCACGGAAGACATCCCACTCCTCGTGGAGCACTTTCTTAAGATGCTGGAACGGGAGCGCGGCAGAACCTTTTCGATTCCGCCGCAGGCGCTCTCAACGCTGCTCGCCTATAGCTGGCCGGGGAATGTGCGTGAACTCGAGAACGCGCTCGAGGCGGCTGGTGCCCTCAATCGTTCCGGGGTTTTGACACTGGAGGATTTCCCGCCCAAGGTGGTGGGCGAGCAAAGAGATGCAAATCGCCTGGAAAGTTTCTACACCGACTTGCCCTCGCTGGACGAACTCGAAAAACGTTACCTGGTTCACGTTTTGAAAGTCACGGGCGAAAACAAAACCAAGACCGCCGGCATCCTGGGCATCAATCGCAAGACCCTCTATCGCATGGCGGAACGATTCAAGCTTTCGGTTTGAGGCGCCAGAGAAAAAGGGCCCCGACCCGAGCTTTTGGGTTTATCCTTGTAAGCGGTCTCTCGTTCAGGGCGAGAAGCGGATCAAGATCTGGAAGGGGCGACGAGGCAGAGGTCGGCCCGATCTCTGGGTGAGCGAACTGCTGCTCCCAACTGGTCAGGCGCTGGATTCGCACATAGATGAAACACACCTACATCGCCAAATCGTTCCTTAGGCACCTCGCCTCGGGGTTCAAGCTCCCTTACATGGTGATGTTCGAGACGACGCTGATGTGCAATATGTTTTGCGAGTATTGCATTTTCGGCGAGGAAGGCAAGTTTAACGACCTGCAAACACGAGCGGCGCGGGAAAGAATCTTCAAACGCATCGACGAGTTCTGCGAGATGGGGATCTTCGCGCTGAGCTTTTCCGGGGGCGAGCCGCTTTTGAATCCCAGCACTTGCGACTATATCGCTTATGCCGCTGACAAAGGCCTGTGGACTTCCATGCCCACCAACGGTCTGCTCATCAAGAAATACGCTGACGGCGTGGCCCGTCTCGATATGTTGGAAGTGTCCATCGATTCTCTGAACCCCCAGCGCTTCGCCAAGCGGCGCGGTTTGGACGGGCTACATCGAATCCTTGAGAACCTGGAGTTCGTTCTCCAGAAACGAAAACCCTTCACAACCCAGATCAACGCGGCGGTCAATCTCGAAAACCTGGAGGACTTGCCCGAACTCGCCGAGTTCTGCAAGCAACACGATTTGGTGCTGCATCCGGAGGCCGTGCACAACGTCATGCGACAGGGAGAGGTCTTGCCCGATTCAGAGCTGCATGGCGCCGAGGTTGACAAAGTGGAACACTCGCTCCGGGAGCTTCGCGCCCAGTACCCCAAAAACGTCCGGTTCTACACCGAGTACTACGACTTTTATCGCAACGGCGGTTTTGGCGCGAAATTCCCGTGCCGCCACCCTTCCAAGCTCATTTCCATGAAGCCCGACGGCTCGGTTCACCTGCCTTGCGCTTTCATTACGCTCTTCAAGTCTGATGCCCCGCTCAAGGAGATCTTCGCTTCGGAGGCGGCACAGAAAATCATTTCTCAGGAAGCGACCCTCTGGGATTTCTGCAAGGGGTGCAAGATCGGCTGTCCATACGAGGTCAGCGCCTTCACCAACAGCCCCATGCTGGCAGTTGAGTCGGGCCTAAATTTTCTTAGAGTCAACTAGGCCGCTGAATGGCAGTCCCTTTTTGCCACCTCTCGGCTTCGAGAAAGCCAGAGTACAACCAAAAGTGTGGCAATTTGTCCCACAAGCAAATCGTACTCATCCACGATTTTAGCGCCCAGCTCGGCTCAACTGCCTTATCTTCAATGGGTTTGCTGCACTATTGAGGATTCATGTGCCAGCGGTACGTTGCGTGCCTGATAAAGGTTGGACTAAGGTTTTGGTATCAATGAACCCACTGAGAATCCTCGTTGCCGACGACGATCAGGAAAGCCGCGACCTTCTCTGCGAAGTTCTTCATGCCAATGGTTACCTCGTGCGAGCAGTGGGGGACGGTATGGCTGCGCGGGAAGAACTGGGGCGCGACGGCGGTTATCTGGTTGTTATCGCCGATCTGCGGATGCCGCGCGAAAGCGGCTTGGAATTACTCCGCAACGTGCGCCAGCAGAAGTCCAATCAACCTATCATCTTGATGTCTTCTTTCATCAGCGATACCGAGCGGCGCTTGGCCCAGGCCTTGGGTGCCCAGGGGTTGCTCGAAAAGCCGTTTCGCCTCACTGAATTGCTCCAGCTTGTCGAGGGGGTCGTGCATCAGGGACCCATTCCGATTCCGACGTAAAGACAGATGGGTGCCATGGCTGTGTCCACCAAAAATCACGGGGAGCCGAGATGAACATTCAAGAAAAGGTGATCGGAATTATCACGAAGGAGCAGCACCTGGAACCCGGTGTCGTCAAGCCGGAGTCGACGTTTGCCGAACTGGGGATTGATTCCCTGGACGGCGTCAATATCCTGTTTGCAGTGGAGCAGGAATTCAAGATCGACATCCCGGACACGATCGCTCAGAACATGAGAAGCGTCAGCCAAGTTGTGGACGCTCTTACCCGCGTCATCGAGGGCAAGGATGTGTCTGATCTGGTCGCCATGACGAAGGGTGAGGATAGTGCGCCTGCAAGCTAATTCCAACCTAGGGTGGTGCGTGCCGTGCGCAGAGTAGCCATAACGGGCATGGGAGTTTTTGCCTCCACGGGCAAAGATGTGGAGAGCTTCTTTTCGAACCTCGTCAATGCGAGGTCGGGGATTCGCAGGATTGCCCAGTGGGATCCCTCCAATATGAGCTGTCAGATCGCTGCCGAAGTTCCGGACTATAGGCCTACCGATTATTTCCCTCCCAAACGGCTCGATTTGCTGGACCGCTTTGCGCAATTTGGCTTGCTGGCGGCCCGCGAGGCGATGCAGGGAAGTGGAATCTCAATCTCGGAGGAAGAGAAACCGCGATTTGGGGTGGTAATGGGCTCGGGGATGGGAGGCGCCGAGTCGTTTGACAACGGCTATTTCAACCTCTACGCGAAACACGAAACTCGGCTACACCCGTTCACAATCCCCAAGATCATGCACAATGCGGCCACTTCGCAGATATGCATGGAATTTGGCGCCCAGGGACCCGCACTCGCCATTGCCACGGCGTGCTCCTCGGCCGGCCACGCTATCGGCGAGGCGTTCCATTTCATCAAGTTCGGCATGGCGGACCTGATGCTGGCCGGGGGAAGCGACGCGCCCATAACCTACGGGATGGTTCGGTCGTGGGAATCAGTCCGAGTGCTGGCAACGGGAAACGGCAACCCCAGCACTGCCTGTCGGCCTTTCTCGGCTGACCGCGAGGGAATGGTGCTGGGGGAAGGCGCTGGTGTGCTGCTCCTCGAGGAGTGGGAGCACGCCCGCAAGCGCGGGGCAAAAATCTATGCCGAATTGGCAGGCTACGGGATGTCGTCGGATGCGAGTCATATCACGCAGCCATCGGTCGCCGGCCCCGCCCGTGCCATCCGTATGGCCTTGGACGAGGCTGAGACAAAGCCTGAGGAAGTCGGCTATATTAATGCTCATGGGACAGGGACTCGCCTGAACGATGTCACCGAGACGCAAGTGATTAAAGAGGTCTTCAAGGACCACGCGCGCCGGCTGGCGATCAGCTCCACCAAGTCGATGCACGGCCACGTGATGGGAGCAACGGGCGCGGTGGAACTCGCAGCCACCCTCATGGCGCTTGAGCGGGGTGTGATTCCGCCCACGGCGAATTACACTCGACCGGACCCGGAGTGTGACTTAGACTATGTTCCTAACCAGGCGCGCGAGATGCGTGTCAAGGTAGCGATTTCTAATTCCTTCGCCTTCGGGGGACTCAATGCCGTCCTCCTGGTGCGACGGGGCGATTGACGCGGAATGATCCGGGGCGAATTCCAAGGACGCATAAAGCGATCATGACGGGACGAAAGCGAATTGCCATCCTCACGCTGAGCGTAGGCTCAGGCCACGTCCGAGCCGCGGAGGTGATCCAGGCGGCATTGCTCGACGGCGCCGAGAACCCGGAAGTCCGCACCCTCGATGCCATCGAATTGGCGCGGCCCTGGTTTCGCAGGATTTATGTTGATCCCTATTGGTGGATGCTCCGCAACGCGCCCGGAATATGGCGTCGTTTGTTTGAGCGCCGCCAGCAGAAGGGCCATCGTTCCACCGCTCCGCACTGGGTCTTCCGGCGGGGCTGCGCAGAGGTACTCAAACAACTCCAAGCCTTCGCCCCCAATCTCGTCATCGCGACGGAGATCGGCGCAGCGGAGATCGCCGCTTTGGGAAAGCGCGACGGCTGGTTCAACGCGCCGATCCTGGCCGTGCAGACGGATTTCCAGACGGAGCTCCCCTGGGTCCAGCGCGAAATTGATGTGTACGGTGTTGCGACCGAGGAAGCCAAGAAGCAACTGATAGGCTGGGGAGTTTCACCGAATCGCATCGTGCTCTGTGGGATCCCCATCGATCCGGCGTTCGCGTTGTTGTTCGACCAGGAAGAAATCCGCCGCGCACTGGGACTGGCGTCGCGCCATCCAGTTGTTCTGGTTATGGGCGGCGGCATGGGGCCCGTGCCCTTGGACCAGATTGTTTTGAGTCTGGAGCGCTGCCGCCTACCGCTCCAAGTGCTTGTGGTCAGCGGGCGCGATCGCGAAATGAAGTCGCGCCTGGAGAGCCTGCGCGGCCGGGTGGCGCTGGATCTGCACATCTTCGGCTGGAGTGATAGCATCCCGGAATTGATGTCGGCGGCGGACCTGCTGATTAGCAAGCCGGGTGGCGTAACGGCCGCGGAGGCGCTGGCGGTGGGTGTCCCGATGCTCCTCACTCACCCTATTCCGGGACCGGAAGAACGGCACGTGCGTTATCTGGAAGAATCTGGGGCCGCGGTCTGGGCGCGAACGCTGGATGCGATCCCACAGTTGACCAATCAGCTTCTGAGCGCCCCGGAGAAGCTGGCGGAAATGAAACGGCGTGGCCGCGAACAAGCTCGCCCGGCTGCTGCTCATGGCATCGCGCTGGTGGCCCGAGCCCTTTTGGAGACTTCTACCCTGATTGATTTCCTGGCTCCACCGCCGGCGCGCTCCGGTGAGTCGGCGTACCTGATGTGACCTCCGCGAGAGAATTCCTTGGAGTGATGATGCTGGGGAGGGTTCGAAATTTCGTCGAGCGCGCCCTTATGGGCCGGTCGGTTCCGGCCCTGGTTCGCTGGGGAAAGTCACTGCCTCGGTCCGTCATCCGCGGCATTCAGGCGGATGGGTTTCGAACCGTGGTGCAGTATGCCGCCCGCCATCAGAGGTCTTTCGCCCGGCAGTTGCGGGAAAGGGGGATAGATCCGGCAAAAGTTCGCGAGCCGCAAGACCTCGGTGATATTTTCACGACGCCGGAAGATATTCTCAGCTCGCCCGCGGAAGAGTTTCTTTGCCGCGAGCCGGAAGCGGTATTTGAGACGACGGGAACCTCTGGAACGCCCAAGCGTGTTTACTTCGGTTACGACGAGTTGGAGTTCGCCGCGCGCTACCAGGCGGCGGCATTCTACGAGATCGGCGTACGCCCCGGCTACCGCGTGGTTTGCGCGTTTGACGCCGGATACTGGATAAGCAGTTGGGTCACGTTCCTGAGCTGCCAGCAGTTGGGAGTTTTTTGCTCCGCCGTTGGGAAGCCCCATCCCAGAGAAGTCTACTCGCGCCTCGGGCTCTACAGATACAACGTCATCGTTGCCGATCCGACGTGGCTGGTGAGTTTGAGCGAGATTGCGGAAAAAGAGGGAACCTTTCCGGTGAAGTTGATCTTTGCCGCCGGCGATCGCATGACGGACGACTATCGTGATTACGTCCAGAACGTCTGGAAGGCTCCGGTGATTCTCGGGTACGGATCCACCGAGATGGGGGGCGGGCTGGGAATCGAATGCCGGCAACGCGACGGCATTCACATTGACGAGTACAACTTCCTGGTGGAGATTCTCGACCCCGACGCGGATGGTTACGGCGAGGTCGTTGTCACCACGCTTTCCCGGCGGACGATGCCTCTGATTCGTTATCGAGTCCGCGATGTCACGCGCATCATCGAAGAGCCTTGTCCATGTGGGGCGACGGTCCGGCGCATCGCCAGGATTAAGGGCCGGCGGGATGAAATGGTGGTAATGGGCGCAGGGAACATGCACCCGGAGATTTTCGAGAAAGTTTTGCACGGCGTTAGAGGACTCTCCGACAACTGGCAGGTGGTAATTCGCCAGGAAGGAACCCACGACATCATGGAATTTCGCCTGGAGCTGAGCAACGGAATCGGTGCAGCCACCGTGGAAACTGCGGTTCGGGAAAATCTCAAGTCCCGATACCCTGATCTTTGGGCGAATCACGAGTGTGGCATGTACCGGCTGGCATTCCGATTTCTCACTCCCGGGAGCGTCGGGCAGGGAAGAAAACCCCGGCGCCTGGTGGACGAGCGGGGCACGTAGGCGAGAATCTGTGGGGCGGACTCCCGGGCCGTGCGCGAAAGGATGATGGTGTGACAATGAAAGCCCGATCCAACGCCGCCGGTGAGACTGCGCCTTCGATTCAACCCATCGTCTTCTCGGATTTCGACGGGACGATCACGCAGCTCGACGTCACCGACCAGATCCTGGCGCAGCTCGCGCACCCATCCTGGCGCGAAATCGAGCAGGAGTGGGCCTGCGGCTCGATCGGCTCGCGCGAATGCCTGGAGCGGCAGGTGTCGCTCGTGGACGCTTCTTCGGGAGAACTTAATGCTCTTATCGATTCGGTTCCGGTTGATGCGCACTTCAAGAGCTTCCTGCGGCTGACCGAGAGGCAGAAGTTGCCTTTTTATGTTGTCAGTGACGGGTTCGACTACGTGATTCGGCGCGTCTTGAAGCGAGCGGGCGTGAATGGGCAACTCCGCAACGGCACTCACCTGTTCGCGAGCGCCCTGCAGGTGGAGGGCCGGCGCCTCCACCTTTCCTTTCCGAATGCCGCGACGCCTTGCGAGCACGGCTGCGCGACCTGCAAAGCGGATATTATCCGCCGCCTGAGTGGCGGCCACGGGCCTGTCGTCTTCATCGGCGACGGCCTTTCCGACCGCTTTGCGGTTGAAGCAGCAGATCTGATCTTCGCTAAGCACCAGTTGCTCGCTTATTGCCGGGAGAAGGGCATAGAGTGCGTTCCGTTCGAGACTTTTTCGGATGTTGAGGCGGCGCTGAAGCGCCTGCTTACCACCGGACCGACCGTGTGAGGAGTGGCGGTTTCTTTACCCGGCGCTTGTTCGGCAGCCTGACTCAATCTGCGAGTTGTTTACGACCCGAGGAGGCCTAACTTTTGGCGGTTTCCAACACCACGACGAAAACAGCAGAACTTCTCGCCCTGGAACGCAAGTATTGTTCTTTTGGCGACACGGTCCACTACCTTGACCCGCCCAAAGTCTTTGTCAACTGCGAAGGAAGTTATCTTTACGACGAGCACGGGGTGCCTTACCTCGATCTGCAGATGTGGTATTCCGCCGCCAGCTTCGGCTACAAAAACCCGCGCCTGAATGATGCCTTGAAGCGGCAACTCGACCGCCTGCCGCAGCTCGCCTGCCAGTACCTGCACGCGGAAAAAGTGGAAGTTGCCGCGCGCATCGCGCAGTACTGCGAGAAGCGCTTCGGGGTGAAGGGACGCGTCCACTTCAACGTGGGCGGCTCGCAGGCGATCGAGGATTCTCTCAAGATCGTGCGGAATTACACCGGAAAGAATCTGATGTTCGCTTTCATGGGCGGCTACCACGGCAGAACGCTGGGCGCTTCCGCCATCACCTCGAGTTACCGTTACCGCCGCCGCTATGGGCACTTCGGCGACCGCGCGCAATTCGTCTTCTATCCCTACTGTTTTCGGTGCATGTACGAGCTAAAGCGCGAGACCTGCGAGCTCTATTGCCACGGTCAGTTCGAGAAACTGTTCGATAGCGAATACTACTCCGTCTGGGACCCCAAGGTTCAGACCTCGGAGTACGGCGCGTTTTACATTGAGCCGGTGCAGGGAACCGGCGGATACGTGATTCCGCCCAAGGAATATTTCATTCGCCTCAAGGAAACGTGCGACCAGCATAAAATCCTGATTGTCGACGACGAAATCCAGATGGGC
>CAZTHM010000016.1:0-20315 GCA_964613505.1 uncultured Acidobacteriota bacterium
AATCTCCTTCGTTCTTTCGTCAGCCACTTTCGGCACTCGGACCTGGACTTCTACGAATTGGTCGCCGCGGACGCTGGCTCGCAAGGAGGGCGCGCCCTTCTCGCGCAGGCGCAACTTCTGGCCGCTCTGCGTGCCGGGAGGAATCTTGATGGTGGTCGAGCCATCGAGGGTCAGCACTTCCACCTTGGCGCCGAGCGCGGCTTCCGAGACGGTCACGGGAAGTTTGACGTAGATATTGTCCCCTTTGCGCTCGAAATAAGGGTGCGGCTCAACGTCGCTCACGATGTAGAGGTCGCCCGGTGCGCCGCCGCCGATCCCGGCGTTGCCCTTGGCGGGCACTCGCACGCGCGAACCCGTGTCCACACCGGGAGGGATGCGCACCTCGAAGGTCTCGGGTCTGCGGATGTGACCCTCTCCTCCGCACGCTGCACAGGGCCGCCGCTGCTGGCCAGTGCCGCCGCACGGCGGGCAGGTCAGGGCGAACCGCATCACTCCCGTCTGGCGTGTGGCCTTGCCGGTGCCACCGCAGGCCGTGCAGACCACCGGCGCTCCACGCGCCGTGCCCGTTCCGCGGCACGTCACACAAGCTTCCGCGCGCGCCACCGTGATGCGCACTTGAGTGCCCCGAATCGCGTCCCAAAAGCCCAGGTGCAAGTGATGCTCGATGTCTCCGCCTCGTTCCTGGCCCCCGCGTTCCGTCTCCTCCCCTCGGCCTCGCGAGAAAAACTGCGAGAAGAGGTCGCGAAACGACGAGCCGCCCCCCCTCTTCTCTTCGCCCGCATCGTAGTCAGAAAAATCGAAGCCGGAGAAATCAAAACCGGGCGCACCTGTACCCGTGGGGGGTGTCGCGCCGTAGCCGCCGGGGGGAAGGTTGTCGGAATAGAATCCGTACTGATCGTAGATCTGCCGCTTCTTCTCGTCGCTCAGGACTTCGTAGGCTTCCTGGAGTTGCTTGAACTTTTCTTCCGCCGACTTGTTGCCGGGGTTCACGTCGGGATGAAACTTGCGCGCCAGGCGCCGGTAGGCCTTGCGGATCTGCTCGGGCTTCGAGCTGCGCTCAACGCCCAGCGTCGCGTAGTAGTCTTTTTGTGTCCCAACCGGCATGTGTGCTTTTTAGGAATCAAAAACGGCGGAAGCCCAGCCAGACGTCTCAGCTTCTTCCCTCGCCGGGCCGATCCGGTGGCACCAGAGGCTCGAGCAACGCCACCAGCTTTGGCAGGTCCTTTTCCACCACCTCCCACACCTTATCTGGAGCAACTCGAAAGTACTCGTGTACCAGCCGATGTCGCATCCCAACGATCCCCGCCCAAGGGATTTCAGGGTGGGCTGCCTTGAACTCCACCGAGACACTTCGAGCCGCTTCGCCGATAATTTCAACCAAGCGAACCGCCGCGTGCTGCAGCAGCCGGTTGCTGTTGAAGTTCTCGAAAGACACGCCTTTTGTAAACTCCCTTAATTCCTTGGCTGCCAGCAGCATGTCCAGCAGAAACGCGTCATCGCGCCACATAAACTGGTTCCACGGATGCGAGGATGTGCCGTCGGCGGATGTAGTTCTCGCTGAGCTCGATGGCACAGCGCTCGACAAGATCCACCTTGCGACCCAAGGCTGCCTCCAGTTCACTCTGCATTTCCATCAAGTCTAGCAGGCTCCAACGGGCTTCCGGGGCGAAGCTCACCATCACGTCCACATCGCTGTCCGGCCGGAAGTCATCTCGCAACACAGAGCCGAATAACGCCAACTCCGTGATTCTCCACCTGCGGCAGAATTCCTGGATCTTGTCCTTGGGCAGTTCAACCCGGACCATAGCTCGCTCCTGATTCCTTTCCATCTTGCGGGCACCGGCACGCCCGTTAACTGGGACCTTTATCTTTAATTCCGGCTCGACTTCAGGAACTCACCCAGGTGGTCGGGGCAGCGGGAGAGCATCCACTCCTGGAGATGCGCCAGGATTTCGCGAGCCACGGGCGAGTTCATCAGCCGTGGATCGACTTCGACCTCCATGAATTGCCGCCGCTGGCACTTCGGGCATTCAACCCCCACCTGAGCTCGTTGTTCCATGTGAAGAGTCCTCAGTTATCAGTCCTCAGTTCTCAGTAACGAAGCCCGGCTTATCCGATGATCGCCCAGGCCAAATCGGTAGCGAACATTGCAATCAGGCGACTTTTGCTGCCTACTGCGGACTGCTTTCTGCTTACTCGCCGTTCCGCTGTCCCCTTTAAGTTGTCCGCTGTTCCCTAGTTCTTCTTCTTGTCGTCGTCCACCACTTCCGCATCGATGACTTCGCCGTCCGTCTTCGATTTGCTGCCGGCGTCCGCGGCGGATGACGCGCCGGCCTCAGCCCCCGTTTCGGGCCGTGGCGCAGCGTGCGCGGCTCCTGCCTGCTTGTACATCGCTTCTGCCAGTTTGTGCGACGCGGTTGTCAGTCGTTCGATGGCAGGGCTGATCTTCGAAACGTCGCCTTCCTGAATGGCCTTCTTCGCCTCTTCCAGCGACGATTCGATATTCTTCGCATCGCTCTCGGAGATCTTCTCGCGGTTTTCCTTGAGCATCTTCTCGACAGAATAGACGAGAGAATCGGCACGGTTCTTGACTTCCACCTCGTCCTTTCGTTGGCGGTCTTCGTCGGCATGGAGCTCGCCTTCCTTCGCCATTCGCTCGACTTCATCTTTGGCCAGACCGCTGGAAGAAGTAATCGTAATCCGCTGCTCGTTGCCGGTGCCTTTGTCTTTGGCCGAGACGTTCAAGATACCGTTGGCATCGATGTCGAAGGTAACCTCGATCTGCGGGAGTCCGCGCGGCGCCACCGGGATGCCCACGAGATGGAACTTGCCGAGCGTCCGGTTGTCGCGCGCAAATTGGCGCTCGCCCTGCAAGACGTGAATCTCCACCGAAGTCTGGTTGTCAGCCGCGGTCGAGAACACTTCCGCCTTGCGCGTCGGAATGGTGGTGTTGCGTTGAATCAGCGGGGTCATAACTCCGCCCAGAGTTTCAACGCCCAGCGTGAGCGGGGTGACGTCAAGCAAGAGGAGATCCTTCACCTCGCCGCCCAGCACGCCCGCCTGAACCGCGGCGCCCACCGCCACGACTTCGTCCGGATTAACGCCCTTGTGTGGCTCTTTGCCCCCGAACAAGTCCTTGACGATTTGCTGAATGCGCGGGATGCGAATCGAGCCGCCTACCAGCACCACTTCGTCAATCTTCTCCGGGCCCACGCCCGCGTCCGAGAGCGCCTGCTTCACCGGGCCGACCGAGCGCTGGAAGATGTCCTCGCACATCTGCTCGAAACGCCCGCGGGTTAGTTTCATGCTCAGGTGCTTGGGCCCGGAAGCACCCGCGGTGATGAACGGCAGATTGATCTCCGTTTCCAGCACCGTGGAGAGTTCCATCTTGGCCTTCTCGGCAGCTTCCTTAAGGCGCTGCAGCGCCATGCGGTCCGAGGAGAGGTCGATGCCCTGGTCTTTGCGGAATTCGTCCACGATCCAGTCCATCACACGCTTGTCGATGTCATCGCCGCCCAGGTGTGTGTCGCCGTTGGTGGATTTGACTTCCACCACGCCTTCCCCCACTTCGAGGATGGAGATATCGAACGTCCCGCCGCCAAAGTCGTAGACGGCAATCGTTTCGTCCTTCTTCTTGTCGAGACCATAGGCAAGCGCCGCCGCGGTCGGCTCGTTCACGATGCGCAAAACCTCCAGGCCCGCAATCTTCCCGGCGTCCTTGGTTGCCTGGCGCTGACTGTCGTTGAAATAAGCGGGCACGGTGATCACGGCCTGGGTGATTTTTTCACCCAAATACTGCTCGGCGGCGTCCTTCATCTTCTGCAGAATCATGGCCGAGATTTCGGGAGGCGAATACTCCTTGCCGAGAGCCGTCACCCGAGCATCTCCATGCGGGCCTGATACCACGCGGAAAGGAACCGTCTTGATTTCGCTCTGCACTTCGTCGTGACGGCGACCCATAAACCGCTTGATGGAATAAACCGTGTTCTCCGGATTGGTGATGGCCTGCCGCTTCGCCACCTGGCCTACCAAGCGTTCGCCCGATTTGGTGAAGGCGACAACGGAAGGAGTTGTTCGCCCGCCTTCGGGATTGGTAATCACGGTGGGTTCGCCGCCCTCCATGACCGCCACAACGGAGTTGGTGGTCCCCAAATCAATTCCGATTATCTTCCCCATTTCCAAAACCTCCTCAGGCCTTTCTAGATTGTTTGATGCAGTGTTTTAGTCCGGCGATATAATAAAGTCTTAGCGCCTCGTTGTCAAGGCAAAATCGCATCAAATTGACGTGCAATGAGTTAGCTGTTTGCGTTGTCACTGAAATACGGTCTTTCGGACCTGGTTCTTGAGGTTGGTTTTCCTGAGTTCTTGAAGGCGAAAATCTGCCCGTCACGTCGGTCACGTTTTGGGTTATTCTTTGGCCCCGGAAGGAGATTCGGAAATGGCTGCCAAACGACGTCCAATTGAGTACACGGCCGAACACGCCCGCGGAGGGGTTGGCGACACGCTCCCGGCGATCGAAACTTGGCCCAACCAGTACACAGGATATGAAATCACGATTTCGATCCCAGAATACACTTCTATTTGCCCGCGGACCGGGCTTCCGGATTTTGGCACCATTACAATCCGATATCTTCCGCAGAAACTTTGCCTCGAACTCAAGTCGCTCAAGTACTACATTCTCGCGTATCGCAACCTGGGCATTTTCTACGAGAACGCGGTCAACCGAATCCTGGATGACGCGGCACGCGCCTGCCGGCCGAAGTGGATGGTGGTGCGTGGTGAATTCACCATGCGCGGCGGCATGCGCACCACCGTCGAGGCGCGTTACCCCCGCCGCCGCCGTTGAATAATCCGCTGATTTCACTGCCCGAGACCACGGGCACTGGGCCACACGGGTTCGTTGACGATCCTTGTCGGTTCCGGTTAGATTAGGTGTTCCGCTGGGGCTTATGAAAATCGCTTTCTTTGAATTGGAAGACTGGGAACAGGAAGAATTGAAAAAGGGCTTGTTCGAGGGGCACGAGTTGCGTGTCTCGACAGAGCCTTTGAACGAGCACACGCTTACTGAAGAACACGATGCGGAGATTGTTTCCGTCTTTGTTCACTCGAACCTCAATCGTGCGGCGCTCGGCAAGCTGCCGAACCTGAAGTTCATCGCCACGCGCTCGACCGGCTTCGACCACATCGATCTGGGGCATTGCCGCGAGCGGGGGATTCAAGTTTCGAACGTTCCGTCGTATGGCGAAAACACCGTCGCCGAGCACACCTTCGCGCTCATTCTGGCGCTCTCACGCAACATCCACAAAGCCTTTGTGCACACGCTGGCGCGGGAAATACCTTTCAAAGAACTGCGTGGGTTCGATCTCGCACAAAAGACGCTGGGCGTGATCGGCGCCGGGCGCATCGGCCTGCACGTCATCAAGATCGCCAAAGGGTTCGGCATGAACGTCGTTGCCTTTGACGTGCGGCAGGAGCCGCTGCTCGCCGAGGTGCTGAATTTTCGCTACGTTTCCGTCGATGAATTGCTCTCCATCTCTGACATTATCTCCTTGCACTGCCCCTACTCGCCCAAGACCCATCACCTGATTAATCCTGACAACATCCAACGGATCAAGCGGGGCGCGCTGCTCATCAACACCGCGCGCGGCGGCCTGATCGACACTGCGGCGCTCACCCGGGCTCTCGATGAAGGCATTCTGGCGGGAGCGGCGCTCGACGTCCTCGAGGGTGAGGAACTGCTGAAAGACGAGCGGCAAATCCTCGCGCAGTCGCTGGCCCAGGACAAGCTTCGCACACTTCTGCTGAATCACTCGCTTCTCAATCGCGACAACGTCGTCATCACGCCCCATATTGCCTTCAACAGCCGTGAGGCCGTGCAGCGCATCCTGGAGACCACGCTGGATAATCTCCGCGCCTTCCTGCGCGGCCAACCTCAAAACCTTGTAACCCTCCATTGACTTTTGTCATCGCCAGCTCGAAACAGCAGCCACAGGATTGCCGATAGGGTCGAATTAAACGTCGCGCGGGCATGAAATCGCGCCCACCTCAGTTGCGACCCCGGTTGCAGCTTGAGGCCAAAATGGGTCGGACATAATGACCGCGCCGAAAGTCATTTGGTAGCGCTGTTGCTGACGTTTCAGGAGAAGAGGAACTATCTGCGCGAATGGACGCACCCATGAATCTCTACCAGGCAAGAAACCACTCCCACCTGAAAGTCCTTGCAATTTCAGACGATTGGACAACTCGCAGGTCACTGAACCAGATGGGCCTTTATGCCGGGGAAAGACTTCATGTCCTACGCAAAGCCCCCTTTGGCGGACCCCTCGTGGTGAGAAGCCACCACAGTCAAGTTGCAATCAGCAAGCAACTGGCTGAGAAGATACGGGTGGAAGTCATCCCGTGAAGATAGCTCTGGTCGGCCAGCCCAACTCAGGAAAAAGCACCTTGTTCAATGCCGTCGCGGGCTACCGCTCGCTGACGTCCAATTTCGCCGGTACGACGGTGGAATACACTTACAGCCGGGCGCGCGTAGGTGGCGATGTCTTTGACCTTTTCGATCTGCCGGGGCTTTACTCGCTGACTCCCGCCAATCCGGCCGAGACGTGCAGCCGCGAGTTCCTTCTGGGGGATGGCTGGGACGTGCTCGTCAATGTTGTCGACGCCTCGCAGTTGGCGCGCAGCCTGGAACTGACACTCGAGCTCCTCGACCTCGACGCACCTCTGGTTGTGTGCCTGAACATGATGGACGAGGCGGCGCGCAAGGGAATCGTGATCGATTCCCCCGCCCTGACGGAGGCGCTGGGAGTACACGTGGTTGAAACAATCGCGGCGCGTGGGCAAGGGGTTGTCGAGACCTTTCGTGCGGCGCTCGAAATGGAGCGGGTACAGCCTCCAGCGCACTCTCGCCGCATCGTTTACGCTCCGGAGGTTGAAGACGCAATTCAACGGCTTACGCAGACCTTGTGCGCCGGCCCCGAGCGCGGCGACCGGGCCGACTCAGCCGATCAGTCGCTCGGCGCGCGGTCTGGGCGCAAGAGTCAAGGAAGTGAACCCGCAGACTTCGCGCTGGCCGCGGGCGCTGGCGTGATGGTGCAGGCGTTGGCGCCACCCGAATTCGCCCAGCCGCTTCCCCATCCGCGCTGCCTGGCGCTGCAGCTCTTGCAGAGCGATCCGCTGCGCGCCGGCCAGCTTGATCCCGCAATCGCCGATGCGGTGGAATCCGCTCGGACAGGAATCGAACTTCAAACGCGCCAACCGGCGGACGCGGCCATCTCATCGGCGCGTCATGCGGCCTGCCTGAATCTTTTTGAGCGCGTGGCAAGAGTGCACAAGCCGCACGCCGACTGGCGCGAGCAGATCGATCGCCTGCTCATGCACCCGGTCTGGGGTTACGGATTGCTGGTGGTTATTTTCCTCGGTTTTTTCCGCGCCGTATTTGATCTGGGCAAGCTGGGCGAAGGTCATATTCTGGCGGCATTCGGCAATCTGATTAACAATCTGGGTAATCTCATGGGACCAGCCAGCCTGGGCTTCGCGGTGGTGAAGGGCGCCTTGCTCGGAACAGCGGGAGCGTTCGCTATCGTGCTGCCCTACCTCGTGCCGTTCCTGATCGGCCTTTCGGTTCTCGAAGACGTGGGCTATCTGGCGCGGGTCGGCTATCTGATGGACGCGGCGATGCACCGCCTGGGATTGCACGGCACGGCGACGATTCCGGTGCTGCTCGGCTATGGGTGCAGTGTGCCGGCAGTCATGGCGACGCGCATCCTGACCACGCGGCGCGACCGCTTCGTGGCGGCATTCCTTGCCGTGCTGGTTCCGTGTTCGGCGCGCATGACAGTGATCATGGCGTTGGCGGGTTTCTACCTCGGGGCTTATTGGGCTCTGGGCATCTACGCCCTGAACCTGCTAGTCGTGGCGCTGGCGGGCAACATCCTCGTACGGCTGTGGCCGGAAATCGCCCCCGGCATGTTGATGGAAGTCCCGCCTTACCACCGTCCCACGGCGCGAGTGGTATTGCTCAAAACGTGGTGGCGGTTACGCGAATTCGTGGTAGTGGCTCTGCCGTTACTGATTGTGGGCAGCGCGGTTCTAGGCTTGATCGAGTACTTCGGCTGGCAGGCGGCGATCAACGCTGTCCTCTCGCCACTCACTGCGCTCCTGGGATTGCCCTCGGCCGTGGGTCTGACGCTCATCTTCGGTGTGTTGCGCAAGGAACTCTCGCTCCTGATGCTGATGCAGGCGGTGGGAACCACGGATGTCCGCTCCGTGATGACCTCGGCACAGATCCTGATCTTCACACTCTTCGTAACTTTCTACCTTCCTTGCCTGGCCACCCTGGCCTCGATGGTCCGCGAAGTGGGCCGCAAACTCACCGCTGCCGCCGCGGGCGCGCTTTTGGTTTTGGCCGTGGTCATCAGCCTCCTCGCCCGAGGGGTGTTTCACTTCCTTTTATAGGGGCAGGCCAGAAGGGCTTCCCACATCGAAGAAGTGGGATGCGCTAACGCTCTTTCTGGAACTCTTCCAGGGTTAGGCCCAGCTGTCGGAGAATCTTGAAGAAGACGGGTGGACCGATTTCACGCCCGCCGTGGAGCGGGAGGGTTACTGCGCGGCCGTCGGGATGATTCCAGCGCTGCCCGCTCCCAGGCACCCTCTGGATATCTCTGCATCCTGCCTCCTTCCCGCAGAATGCATTACCCGGAATCCGCCCCCAGCGGACAGATCACTTGCTAATTCACCCGGACATTTCACGTGCTAACGACAGGCGTGCTCCTGCTTCTTGCGCTCGAAATACAAAAGGTGTAGCCTTGCCCCTCGGGCTTACCCAGACATCGTTGCCGAACAAGGCAGCAAGCGCGTCAGCGGTTTTTTCAGGACCAATTTTCACCTGGGATCTGGTGTTCATGTCAGGCCAGCGACTTCATCGCACAAACCGCGCTCTGTGGGTGGTTCTACTCGCAGGCCTCATTGGGCTGCGGGTGCTCACCGGCGGAGGCGCATTGGCGCAGACGCCGTCGCCGCAGAAGCCCAAAGGCGTTGATTTCAACCGCGACATCCGCCCCATCCTCTCGGACAACTGCTTCACCTGCCACGGACCCAATGAAGGGGACCGCCAGGCAAACCTGCGGTTGGACATCAAGGAAGGCGGCGCGTTCGATCCGCGTGATGGTTATCGAGTCATCGTGCCGGGCTCGAGCGCTGAGAGCCGGCTCTATCAAAAGATCAGCGCGAAGGATGAGGCCGAGCGAATGCCCCCGGTGATGTCGGGCCGCACGCTGACCACGAAGCAGATTGAGCTCATCCGGGAATGGATTGATCAGGGCGCGCGTTGGGAGACGCATTGGGCCTTCGCCACGCCCCAACGCCCGCTGGCGCCGGAAGTCAAGAATCAGCGTTGGCCGCGCAATGAGATCGACCGCTTCGTCCTGGCTCGCCTGGAGCGCGAGGGCCTGAAGCCCGCGCACGAGGCCGACAAGGCCACTTTGTTGCGAAGGGTGACGCTGGACCTGACCGGCCTGCCGCCCACACCCGCCGAAGTCAAGGCTTTCCTGGCGGATCAATCTCCCGGCGCTTACGACAAGGTTGTGGACCGGCTCCTCGCATCGCCCCACTACGGCGAGCGGATGGCGATGCAGTGGCTCGATCTGGCTCGCTACGCCGACACGCACGGCTACCACATCGACAGTCAGCGCGACATGTGGCGCTGGCGCGATTGGGTCATCCAGGCCTTCAATCGCAACCTGCCGTTCGACGAATTCACTATGGAGCAGTTGGCCGGCGATCTCCTTCCCAACCCGACGCAGGAACAAAAGCTCGCCACGGCATTCGACCGCAACCACATGATCAATTTCGAGGGTGGGGCGATTCCGGAGGAATATCACAACGAATACGTCGTCGATCGCCTCGACACCACGGCCACGGTGTGGATGGGCACAACGCTCGCCTGCGCGCGCTGCCACGATCACAAGTACGACCCTTTCAGGCAGCGCGACTTCTACCGCTTCTATGCTTTCTTCAACGGCGTCCCGGAGAAGGGACTGGATGGGCAGCGGGGGAATGCCGTACCGGTGATGCAGCTTCCCTCTGCCGAACAGCAACATCAGCTCGACGATCTCAAGAAGAAAATCGCCGGCGTCAAGGAGGCGATGCCGCAAAAGGAGATTGCCTCGCTTCAGGCGGATTGGGAGAAGACGGCGCTCACGACCATTCCCAGCGATACACATGGTGGGCTGGTGGCGCTCTTCGAATTTGAGAAGGATCTGGCGGACACGTCCGGTCGCAACCTTCCGGCCAAGGTTCTCCGCGGTGGCGTCACCTACGGTTATGGCGCCGTCGGCAAAGCCGCCGAGATCAGCGGCGAGGCGGATGTCGAGCTCGGTGATGTTGATTCGTTCGATCCCTCGCATCAGTTCACCCTGGCATTCTGGTTCAGCCCGGGGTCGAAATTCGAGATGGCAGTTCTTCAGAAGATCGATGATCCGAAGACGAGGCGAGGGTTCGAACTGCTCTTGGACGACACCGAATGGGTCGGCTGGCAGAAGCGGTCGTCGCACATCATCGTTCGTCTGATTCACAGTTGGCCAGATGACGCGATTGAAATCAGAACGAAAGAACGTGTGCGTTTCAGGATGCCCCACGTCACGTTGACCTACGATGGCTCGGGCAAAGCCGCCGGCCTGCAAGTGTTCCTCGACGGGAAGCCGCAGGAAGTGGAGATCGTGAAGGACCATCTGACCGGTCCGATCTCTAGCGCCCGTCCCTTGGAAGTCGGCAACAAAGAACTCGGGAAGGCCTTCAAGGGCCGGATGGATGACTTGCGCATCTACAACCGCGTACTGGCAGTCCCCGAGATCGAACAACTCGCCATCCATCAGCCTGCCCGCGCCCTCGTCTCTGGGCTTTCCGGCGCGTGCGAGGAATTCAGCCACCTCAAGGATTCGGAAGTGCTCGTCGAATCGGATGATCCACTCGTCGAACAATCGAAGGTCGACACTCCGGCTTACGGAATCAAAGAACAATGCGAGTCGGAGAAGGACGGCCTCCGCGATTATTTCCTGACGTGGGTGGCTCCGGAAAACTATCGAAAGCTCCACGCCGAGCTGAAGGGTTTGAAGGAGCAAAAGGCGGAGCTCGACAAGGCGATCCCCGACATCATGGTCATGGAGGACATGAGCCAGCCGCGGGAAACTCATATTCTGGCGCGCGGCGACTATCGCAACAAAGGCGAAATCGTCACGCCCGGCGTGCCGAGCGTGCTGCCGCCGTTGCCCGCCGGCGCTCCTCCCAACCGGCTGGGCCTGGCCAAGTGGCTGATCGATCCCTCCAACCCGCTCACCGCGCGTGTGTCGGCGAACCGTTACTGGCAATTGTGTTTCGGCACGGGCATCGTGAAAACCTCCGAAGATTTCGGTTCGCAGGGCGACTCGCCCAGCCATCCCGAACTGCTCGATTGGCTGGCCACGGAATTTGTCCGCACCGGTTGGGACGTCAAAGCGATGATGCGGCTGATCGTGACCTCGGCCACTTACCGCCAATCGTCGCGCGTCACGCCGGAACTGCACGAGAAAGACCCGGAGAACCGCCTGCTCGCCCGCGGGCCACGCTTCCGCCTGCCGGCGGAGATTGTACGAGACAATGCTCTGTCCGTCAGCGGCCTACTTAATCCTTCGGTGGGCGGCCCCAGTATGTTTCCCTACCAGCCTGCCGGCCTTTGGGAGGAGATGGCTTTCGGCGAGGGATTCACCGCGCAGACCTACACGCCGAGCAAAGGTGCGGAGCTCTACCGCCGCAGCATGTACACTTTCTGGAAGCGCACGGTTCCGCCGCCGTCGCTCACCACCTTTGACGCGCCGGACCGTGAGAAGTGTACGGCGCGCCGCGCGGTCACCAACACGCCGCTGCAGGCGCTGGTGTTGTTGAACGATCCGACCTATGTCGAGGCGGCGCGCGCGCTGGCCGAGCGCACGCTCACCGAAGCAGGCCGCGGCTCCGCGCAACGCATCAACTACGCGTTCCGGCTTGCCACGGCGCGCCATCCCGCAGCGCGGGAGCTTCAAGTTCTGCGGCAGTTGGCTTGGCGCGAGCTGGCGCATTATCGCCGCGACAAGGACTCGGCCGTCAAACTCCTGCGCGTCGGTGACGCCGATTACGACAAGAAACTCGACCCGAGCGAATTGGCTGCCTGGACCACCGTAGCCAGCGCCATCCTCAACCTGGACGAGACCGTCACCAAAGAGTGAAGCCATGTGCCTGGAGAAAGAACTGAAACTGAGCATGACGCGGCGGACGTTTTTCTCCCGCACGAGCGGAGGCATTGGCCTGGCTGCGTTGGCGTCGCTGCTCAATCCCGAGCTCTTCGCGGCCGGGTCTGAAATCAATCCCAAGACGGGCGGGTTGGTCGGCCTGCCGCACTTCGCTCCCAAGGCAAAGCGGGTGATTTTCCTGCACCAGTCGGGCGCGCCATCGCAGATCGAGCTGTTCGATTACAAGCCAGCGCTCGACCGATTTCATAACACGGAGCTTCCCGGCTCGGTCCGCATGGGCCAGCGCATCACGGGAATGACTTCGGGCCAGGAATCGTTTCCGGTGGCTCGGTCGATCTACAAGTTCACTCCTCAGGGCAAGTCGGGAACGCACCTCAGCGAACTGCTGCCGCATCACGGCAAGATCGTTGATGACATCGCGCTGATCAAAACCATGCACACCGACGCGATCAACCACGATCCCGCCATTACGTTTATCCAGACCGGTTTCATGCAACCCGGCCGGCCCAGCATGGGCGCGTGGGTCAGCTACGGACTAGGCAGCGAGAATCAAAACTTACCCTCCTTTGTGGTGCTACTTTCTCAGGCCCAGGCGCTGAACACCGACCAGCCGTTGTTTTCGCGTCTGTGGAGCAGCGGGTTTCTTCCCTCCAAATATCAGGGAGTGCGCTTCCGTGCCGGGAGCGATCCTGTGCTCTATCTCGCCGATCCGCCTGGCATTGACCGCGCCACACGCCGCCGGATGCTCGATGCCGTGGCGAAGATCAACCACCTGAAAGCGGGCGCTTACGGCGACCCGGAGATCGAGACCCGCATCATCCAATACGAAATGGCCTACCGGATGCAGACTTCCGTGCCGGCGCTGACCGACCTCTCCAAGGAGCCCGAACACATTTTCGAGATGTACGGCCCCGACTCGCGCAAGCCCGGCACCTACGCGGCCAATTGCCTGCTGGCGCGGCGCCTGGCGGAACGCGGCGTGCGCTTCATCCAGCTCTATCACCGCGGCTGGGACCAGCACAACGACCTGCCGCGGGACATCAGCCTGCAATGCAAGGGCGTTGACCAGCCTTCCGCGGCTTTGATCCAAGATCTGAAACAGCGCGGATTGCTCGATGATACGTTGGTGATTTGGGGCGGAGAGTTTGGTCGGACCGTGTATTGCCAGGGCAAGCTGACGGACACCAACTACGGCCGCGATCACCATCCGCGGTGTTTCGCGATGTGGCTGGCGGGGGGCGGAATCAAGCGTGGCATCACCCTCGGGGAGACCGACGATTTCTGCTACAACATCGTATCTGACCCCGTCCACATTCACGATTTGCAAGCCACCATTCTTAATTGCCTCGGGATCGACCACACTCGGCTGACCTTCAAATACCAGGGGCGCCACCATCGCCTCACCGACGTGGAGGGCGAGGTCGTGACCAAGCTCCTGGCGTGAGCGGTATCCTTCCTGAACAGGCCTTCCTACTAGTGCCGTTCCAACTTGCTGGAGCTAATGATCACCCAGAATTGCAGGCGCTTCAGCGAAGCCGGATGATGGATCGTAAGCAGACGCGATAAGTTGGAACGGCACTAGCCAAACCGTGATGCGACACGCTATGCTTAACTCCGCTCCAGGACCGAAAAGTCTCCCGCAAAGGTGCACCGATGGCAGCGAAAATCTATTTTCAAAAAGGTGACATCACCGACCTGGCCGTGGACGCCATCGTAAACGCGGCGAACACCGACTTGGTGCTGGGCTCGGGCGTGGCGGGCGCCGTTCGCCGCAAAGGAGGGCACACCGTCGAAGAAGATTGCGAGCGGGTTGGCCCGGTGGCGTTGGGCGGGGCGGCGGTCACCACGGGCGGCAACCTGAAAGCTCTTTACGTCATCCATGCGGCCAGCATGCAACTTGGGGGCACGACCACCGCGGACTCGCTGCGCCTGGCGACTCGGAACAGCTTGATGCGTGCTGAAGAAAAGGCCATCAAGAGCATCGCATTTCCCGCCATCGGCACGGGCGTTGCCGGTTTTCCCATGGAAGAGTGCGCGCGCATCATGCTCACCGAAGTTCTTGAACACATCAAGTCGCGTAGCAGCCTGGAGAGAATCGATTTCGTCCTGTTCGACGATGCGGCCCTCAAGATATTTGAAGACACCTACGCGCAATTGGCCGGTCGGCCCGCCCGCAAAGCCTCTTAGCATGAGCTTGCCGCCCGCCAGTTCGGGAGAACGGCCGCAAACGGAAGGATCGCCGCTTCGAGACAAAGTCGAAATGGAGCTCGCCCGCTACGAGCATCCGCTCTTCAGGTTTTCGACCGATGACCGCCGGACCGGCGTGCTCCTGGCCATCGACCTGCGTGAAGGCCTGGGATTCGAGCACCACTACGAGATCAATCTCCACGAGCGGGAGATTGAGAACCCGCAATTCCCATGGACGTTTCAGAAACTGCTCTACGATTGCCTGCACGACTTCATTGTCGAGATGTTTGAACGGAATCCTCAGATGCGAGAATAGGGCTGGAACCATTAACCTTGCCCACCACGCCTCTCAAGAGCCTGATCCTCGAAACGCTCCGCCGCTCCGGACCCATGACCTTCGAGCATTACATGGCGCTGTGTCTCTACCATCCGGAGCACGGTTACTACATGCAGGGGCGCGAGCGGACAGGCGTCAAGGGCGACTATTTCACCAGCCCTGATCTGCATCCCATCTTCGCCCGGCTGATGGCGCGGCAAGCCGTGGAAATGTGGGAGGCGCTCGGCCGGCCCTCACGCTTCGCCTGGATCGAAATGGGACCGGGGCGAGGCTGGTTTGCGCGGGATTTCCTGTGCTGGGTCGGGAGCACTCAGCCGGAATTTTTCCGGGCGTTGGAATACGTCGCCATCGAGCCTGGCCCCCGGCAACGCGCGCTCCTGCGCGAGCGGCTTGCTGAGGACAAGCTCGAAACCAAAGTGCAGATCCTCGAGAATTTGGAGCAGCTTGGACAACAAGCCGGCTGCTTTTTTTCCAACGAGCTGGTGGACGCGTTCCCGGTTTCCGTGGTCACGCGGGCGGGCGGACGGCTGAAGGAAATTTACGTTACTGCCGAAGACGACGAACTCCGCGAGAAGGTTGGAGCAATCAGCAGCACAGAAGTGGCGGCGTATGCAGCGCGGTATGCGAAAGAGATCGACGAAGGCCATCGGATGGAGGTCAACCTGCGGGCGGCACAATGGATCCGTACCATCGCGGAAAAATTAGCCAGGGGGTTTGTGGTTACCATTGATTATGGCGACCTCGCTCCCAATCTCTTCACACCCGACCGGCCGCAAGGATCGCTGATGTCCTATCGCCAGCACGTTGCTACGGAGAATCTATACAGTGCGCCAGGCGAGCAGGATCTGACCGCGCACGTGAATTTCAGCGCGCTGATTGACGCTGGCAGAGAGGCTGGCCTCGACTTGACCGGCTTCACGACCCAGGAGCGCTTACTTCTGGCCCTGGGCGAAGCGAACGAGTTCGGTGATCTGTACGATCCCGGTCAGAGCGAGACCGAGCAACTTCCGGCTCGGCTCAAGCTCAAGCGGCTGATTAACCCCGAGGGGATGGGAACAATTTTCAAGATTCTTATTCAGCATCGTGGTATTGCCTCGCCTCAAATCACGGGTCTGAAGTATCAAAGGCAGTGGCAGACTTCGAGCTAAGAACTCGACTCGCGTTGACGGCAAGACGCGGCATTTTCACGCCTTGTGGTCTGGCTGAATTCTTCCTCGGGAGGTTTACCTGTCCGTGTCGCGGCTCGCGGCTACCTTGCCTGCTCCGCATAGGGCTTTTGGACGTGGCGGTTGGCCTCGTCCAACGCGCCCTGGGTGTTATCGTTGGTTTGCAGGGCGCGCTGGTATTCATTGAGGGCGCGGTCGCGCTGCCCGGTGACATCGAAGATTTTTCCCAGGGTGAGATGCGACCACACTTCGATCCATCGGGGCTGCAGGTCGCCATTCAGTGAGGCGCGCATCTCTTCCGAGGCGGCGTTGTAATTCCGCAGCTTGAAGTGAATCTCTCCGATGCGATAGTGGGCGAGTGAGCTGTTCCTGTTCAGCTCGAGCACGGCCTGATACTGCTTGATCGCCTCCAGGTACGCTTGCTGCTGGACGAGCTGATCGCCCCGCGCCATCTCGACAGAGATCTTGATGCTATCGTCGTATTTCAGAATGCGGCTGGCGGGATCGACCACGACCCGCAGCGGCCGCGTGGTGGTATTCACAGTGAAGTCGGCGGTCGTGCCCACCATTTCCACCCGCTCGTTGACAGGCTTCCGGCCCTCGGGAAAGACTCGGATTTCCACGGGCATGCGGAAGATGTCGATGTCCTGCTGGACCTTGCCCACCACCTGGTAGCCTTTTTCGATGCGGTAAACCGCCCACGTGCGCTTGAACTGCGGCACGCCGGTTGAGCTCACCCACTGAGCAAAGAAATAGGTCAGCTCCTGACTGCTCGCTTTCTCCGCCAGTTTCTGGAATTGGTCGGTGGAGATGGATTTCCCGGCATAGTCACGGGCCATGGTCTGAAGGGCTTTCAGGAACGCGTCGTCCCCCAGCAACCAACGGAGCATGTGGAACACCATGGCCCCTTTCTGGAAGACGATGGATTGATACTCCGGGGTGAACTCATGCAGACGACTGGCCTGGGAGATCGGAGCGGCTTCCTCGTGAGAAAGCGCGCCGATCTGAATCTCGCGCATCGTGTCTTCGAAGGCGGTCTGCCCGGCAGATTCCTCGAGGTAAAGCGCGGCAGAATAAGTCGCCAGGCCTTCGTCCAGGAACACATCGTCGGCGGAAGCGGGACTGACCACACACCGCCACCATTGGTGGGAAATCTCGTGAGCCAGCAAGCGATCGTTGACCGGCGTGGAGAACCCGCGCGACGCCAGCGCCACCATCCCGGGCGCTGTGTATCCGCCCACGGTGCCATCCTCGATCTCGACAATGGAAAGGTGGCTGGTTGGCAAGCCTCCGAACTTGTCGGAGTAGAACGCCTGAATCTTGGCCGCAGCCTGGCCGTAGCTCGCGGCAAGGTTTTCGTGGCCCGGTTTCAGGTACAGCGTGATGTCTGCGCCCACCGCCGTGGCCGGCTGGACGACATATCGCCCCGCCACGACGGTTCCCGGAAACGAAGCCTCAATGTAGTCAAATGCGTAAGTGACTTTTCCCGTCTGCTGCATCGGCGCCAGGGCTTTCCCGGAGGCAATCACGATCTCCCCAGTTGGGACCGTAATCCGCATCGTGGCCGCGAAGCGGTTCACGCCGTAGTTGCTGACGGGAAACCAGCGCGCCGAATACAAGAGGTACGACCCTTCTGTTCCCACGTAGGCGAGCTTCAGGTTCTCGACGGGGCTACCCTCGGCGGAGGAGAGCGGGCCGCCGTAACTGACGGTAATTGACGCGGGAGTTCCTTGCGGGAGAGGGTTTAAGAAATCAACTTGCAGTAAGAGGCCCTCCCGCCGGAAGCGCAGGTCTTTCCCGGCCGCGTCCAAGACTTTGTCAACGCGCAGAAAACTGTGCAGCTCGAAACTGAGCGTCGTCAGATCCGTATTGGGGACGAAATCGATGCGAGTCTTGGCCGACAAGATGTGGGTCGAGGGAAAGAGCTCAGCTTCGATCGAGTACTTGGTGACCTCGAAGCGCGTCTGGGCCAAGCCGGCCGAGCCGGTCAAAACCAACGCCAGCGTCAACAGCTCTGCGTGTTTCCAGACGCGGGCGGACAACCGTCCCCCGGCCGGGGCGGCGGAATCACTTCGAGCTTCGACGTCTCTCATGCCTGGCTTAACCCCCACTCCCCTGGAACGCGCACTTTTGCGCCGACGCTGCACTCCCTGCCAAATCCTGCCGAGTCGATTCCCCGACCCGCGCAGGCCTTAGTTTGGATTGCAATACCCACCCACTAGTTGCACCGAATATTGTATGCGGGCCAACTACCCGCCGATGCCTCAGGGCGTGGCAAAGGTTGCCCGGGAGGCCTTCAGAACACCCACCACTGAGTCGGCGGCGCGGCCTATGGCGCCTCCCGGCCCCAGGCGCAACCTGAGGGCACGAAGCTCCTCCGCCATGGTGTTGCGAGCGTCCGGGTGATCCAACAAGTATTCTACCTGTGTGGCCACATTTTGCGCGCTGAAATCACTCTGCATCAATTCGGTGACTAATGGTTTGCGGGCCAGGAGATTGACCATGCTGTAAAAAGGCACCTTCACCAGGAGTTTCCCAATCATCCAAGTCAGCGGTGAAACGCGGTAGACCACCACCATCGGGCGTTCACAAAGCGCGGCCTCCAGCGTCGCCGTGCCGCTCGCCACCACCGCCACGTCCGAGTGATGTAACACGTCATACGTGGCACTGGTCACGGTGCGGACGGTTGCCCGGCCCACGTAGCACTCGAGCAACGTGGATTCCAGCCAGAGTGGGTCGAGCGTCGCGGCCATCGGGATCACGAATTGGATTTTCCGCGTCGCCGTCAGTCGCGTGGCGGCATCGAGCATGGGCGGCAGGTTGTGGGCCACTTCTTTCTGTCGGCTTCCCGGCAGTAGTGCCACAGTCGGCGTGGTGAAGTCCAGTCCGGTTTTGGCGAAGAATTCCTCGCGTGTGAGGTGTGGTTTCACCGCATCCACCAAGGGATGGCCGACGTACTCAACTGGCACACCCGCCTGGCGGTAGAGGTCCTCCTCGAAATCGAAGATGCAGAGCATCTTGGTAACATTGGTCTTGATTTGTTTGATGCGCCCTGGCCGCCACGCCCAGATTTGCGGGCTGACGAAATAAATGACGGGGATGTTCCGCCTCTTGAGCCGTTTGGCCAGGCGCAAATTGAAATCCGGAAAGTCGATTAACACGGCGAGTTGCGGCCGCCGTCGCTCCGCTTCCGCGAGTAGGACGTGAAACGCGCGATAGACCCGTGGCAGCGCTGAAACCACTTCCACAATCCCCGCTACCGCCACCGCGTGCGCGTCCACGGTGGTTTCCACTCCCGCCTGGCGCATGGCGTCACCACCGCAGCCGAAGATTTCAACCTTACCCAGGCGATCGCGCAGCGCCTTGGCCAGCCCGGCGCCATACACGTCGCCGGAGCGCTCTCCCGCCACGATCATCAAGCAAGGTTCAGGCATGGGTTAGGCACTGGGCGCCAGAGGTCCCGGGTCGGCAGGGGAGGAAGCCTGAGCTTGACCCACGACAGACAGCGGACCGCGGACGCCGGCTGCTTCCTGGTCCTTGTACTGAAGCTCGTAGAGCTTATAGTAAATGCCGCGCTTTTGGAGCAATTCCTGGTGGGTGCCGACTTCGCGGACGTGGCCCTTGTGCATGACCACGATCTTTGAGGCGTTCTGGATGGTGGAGAGGCGGTGCGCGATGACGAGCGAGGTGCGGTTGGCGAGCAGTTGCCGCAGCGCCGCCCGGATCATGGCTTCGGTCTCCGGATCGACGCTGGACGTGGCCTCGTCGAGAATGAGCAGTTTCGGATCGTGGGCCAAAGCGCGCGCGAAGGATAACAATTGCTTTTGCCCGACGGAGAGCGTAGCTCCGCGCTCCTTCACCGGCTCGTCGAAGCCGCCGGGGAGCGACTCGATGAAGTCATGCAGGTTCACCTGGCGGGCCACCTCGCGCAGACGCGCGTCACTGATGCCATCCGTCCCCAAGCGAATATTGCTGGCGATCGTTCCAAAGAACAAGAAAGGATCCTGCAAGACCATTCCAAAATTCTTCCGCAGGTCGCGCAGGCGAAGCTGGCGGATATCGATGTCATCGAACAGCACTGCACCATCCTGGACGTCGTAAAAACGCAGCAGCAGGCTCGTCAAGGTAGTCTTGCCCCCGCCCGTGTGGCCGACCACGGCCACCGTCTCGCCGGGCTCAACCGTAAAGGACACCTTCTCAAGCACGCGATGTTCGTCGCGGTACGCGAAGCCGACTTCGCGGAATTCCACGCGCCCGCGGGCCTGTTCGAGCGGCGCCGGCGTCGCGGGATCCGCGATGGCTACGGGCGTGTCGAGCAATTTGAAAATGCGCTCCGCGCTCGCCATCGCTGCCTGCAAGATGTTG
>CAZTHM010000017.1:0-20057 GCA_964613505.1 uncultured Acidobacteriota bacterium
GTGCAGCGTTTTCAGTTTGTATTCGGCCAAGTGACTAATTACCTTCTCTCGGTAATCGTCGGAGGCCTCGCTCAGGTTGTGAGGTTCCATTGTTGCATTTGCCCTATTTGAAATCATTTTTGACCACCCCCCCGCCCTTCATCACAAATCTCACGCGCGCGAGCTCGGTGATGTCCGTCAGAGGATCGCCCGACACCGCGACGAGGTCGGCGAACTTCCCCTTCTCGATTGAGCCGACGCGGTCCTGCCAGCTCATCAGTTCCGCCGCCGCGGAAGTCGCGGCGCGCAGTGCCTGTGCCGGAGTCATGCCGAACTTCACCAAGTACGCAAACTCGCGAGCCTGCGTGCCGTGCGGGTAGGGGCCCGCATCCGTGCCGAAGGCGATTTTCACTCCGCGCGCCAGTGCTTTGCGAAAACTCGCCTCGTGGATGCGCGCCCGGCTGGTCTTGCCGCCCGTGGCGCGCAAATCCTCTTCAGGCTCGAGTTCATAAGGGAGGAGCGTCGCCACGAGATAGATCCCTTTCTCGACCATCTTCTCGACCGCGGCGTCGTCCAGGTCGATGCCGTGCTCGATGGAATCGACCCCCGCCTCGAGGCAGTTGCGCAGGCCCTCGCCGCCATAGGAATGACAGGCCACTTTTGCGCCCTCGCGATGCGCCTCATCCACGATGGCTTTGGTTTCCTCCAGCGTCAGCGTGGGAATGCTCACAAGCTTGGCGTCGGGAGTGAAGTAGAAACGGTGGGTGGAGTAGATTTTGATGAGGTCGGCGCCGTACTTAATCTGCTCGCGCACGGCCTTACGCGCCTCGTCGGGCGTATCGACAATCTGCACTCCCGTCGGTACCGGAACTTCCGGCGAATAGCCTTCCAGCGGATAGCCTCCCGTGGTCGAGATGGCACGCGTCACCACCTGCAAGCGCGGGCCGGGAATCAGGCCGCGGTTGATGGCGGTCCGCACGTCCACGTCGCTGTACATGGCGCCTTCGGTCTCCAGGTCGCGCATGCTGGTGAATCCCGCATCGAGGTTCTTCTTCGCATTCACCACCGCCTCAATGGTTCGGTACTGCCAAGATTCTTTCAGCAGTTGCTCGTCGTATCGTCCTCCCGATTCGCCGGTCAGAAAGAGGTGCGTGTGCGCGTCAATCAGGCCGGGCAGCACCGTGGCCCCGCTCAGGTCAATCACCTCAGCGCCCGCCGGAATCTTGACGTGATCGCCTGACCCAACCTCTGCGATCTGGTCACCCTTGATCAACACCACCTGGTTGGTCAGCAGACGGTCGGAGTTGCCATCGAACAGCCGCCCGGCGCGGATCGCTACAACGTGCGACGGATTGACGCCGGGTGTGGTTTGCTGCGTCGTCGGCCCGAATTGACACCGTCCACCTGGACTCGACGCCAGGGCAAGAAGCGCAACGATGATTGCGGGCATAAAGCGTCTGTCCATGATAAACCTCCCGGCGTGTCCCTTCTGAAATCCAATACTCACGTGCGCTTTTTTCCTATTCACTATTCACCATTCACTTTTTTCCGCCCCTCACGCTTCGGTCTCACTTTTCAGAAACCGTGGCCCGAGCCACGCCAACGCCACAGCGTCGATGAGGAAATGCGCCGCGATCGACGGATAGAGGCTCCCCAGGCGAATGACGGGAAGTGCCAGCAAGCCACCCAGCAACGCTGCCCTCGCCATTCCGTTCCAACCCTGGTAAGCGTGTGCCATTCCGAAGGCCAGCGAGGAGCCCACCCACGCCCACGGGACCAGACCCCACGATGCGAGTTGATGCAGCAGATAGCCGCGATAGAGAAACTCCTCGCACAGCGCCGCCGTGGGCGCCAGGAGCACAACGGCCAAAAGTTTTTCCCGCCGCGTCCGCGGCATGAGCAGGCGGACCAGTTCGGGCTCCTCGGGAAACCAGTTGAGCCGCTCCAGAAGCACCACCAGCCCAAGGGCGGCGAGCGAAACGAGCGTCAGGATTATGGTCCAGTGGATAATTGGGCCAGCGGCCACGGCGCGAAACCCTATTGCTCGGAGACCCGGCCCGGTCGTCACGACGACCAGGACGCCGAGCGAGGCCAGGAGCCACTGGGAGAGCGCGGCCGACAAATACAAATCCAGACGAGGGAGAAGGCGGATATCAGCGCGCCGTGCCGTGAGGAAGGAAAGGGTCGGGATCCCTGCTACAAGTAGGACGAAAAAGAGGATCCCCACTAGATTGCCGAGCATAGAGGCGGCCCCGGAAGCGCTGTACTGCCCATTCCCTTACTCTTTCTTTTCGAGCGGACCTCGAACCCTCTGAAACGCGCCCCCCTGGGTCAGGTCTAGTGTCTGGCTGTAGGTTTTGTAGCCCGGCATCTTGAGATCTACCCGCTGCGTGCCAGGCAGAAGCTTCAAGATGGACGGTGTGTTGCCGTAATATTCATCGTTGATAACGATTTCTGCTCCCGTGGGATCCGAGAAACATTCCACGGTCACACGGTCGACCACCTCCACCGTTTCCTGTGCAGCCGGAGCAGCGGTCTGGGTTGTCGGCGTGACTCGAGGAGCAGGAGCCGGTGGCGGAGTCTTTTGGACCGCCGGCACGGCCGCAGAAGACGAAGCCGACGGTCGGGTGGCCGGCGTCACGGTCGGAGTGGGGTTAGACTGCCGGGGAGCGACCTGTGGCGGGGGAGCCGTCGGCGCCGAAGTTACCGGTGCGGCCACAGCTTGGACCGGAGCCTGGGCTGCCGGCTTCACTTCTGCGGGCCGGCTCGCTGCCGAAAGCGCGGCTGGCACGGCTGCTGAGGCCCCCATGGCTTCCACTTGAACATCTTCGTCGACGTAGGCAGTGAACCCCGTACCAACTGCCGCTCCAACCGTGTCGCCCAATCGCGTTTCCAGCTTGATTTGGTCCTTCCCTGGGTTGGAGGTCTTCTGGCGCACGGAGCGGAGTTTGATCTCACGCAGGTTCGGCAACCTTAGACCTACGATGTCGAACTTGATTTCCTTGTCTCTCTTGACGCTCTGCACAGCGCCCCAGGCAACAGAGCCCTCCGGAATGGCGACCACGCCTCCGACGCTTACGGCGTGCGCCACCGCGAAGTCCACGCGCTGGCCAATTTCGGTTCGGCTGCTCGAAAGCTCAGCCTTCAGTCGCAACGGAACGGGCGTGCCGTCCGGAACATGGACGCTCGCAGCTCGCGCCCCACAGGCAAAGATCATTGTTATCAGAGATAGAATCCATGCGCGCTTTTGAATCATTTTTCCCTCCCGCACCTCGAACCCTTATCCGCAGATCCGTGGCGGGGTGCAAGCAAAGACGAGACTTCATTCCTGGTCCAGCGTTGCTCTAACCGATGGCTTTGATCCCGGATCCACAACCATGTTTCGGATCCACGTGCGGTGACCTGCCAGCCGGATCTCGATCAAATGTTTCCCAGGCGGAAGAGAGATCCGCGTGGGGGTGTTCCCATGAAAGCGTCCGTCGATGTTCACATCTGCACCCGGAGGATTGCTGTTGAAATCGACGTACGCCTCCTCCGGGAGAGGTTCCGGAGGAGGCGCCGCCACGCCCACCGCAGACGGGGGCGGCAGCGTTGTGGTTCCCGGCTGCTCCCCAGCCGAGGTCGCCGCCGCCGCCGCATCCGGCGCGTTGACCAGCGCGTCCTGGTCCGTGTAGGAGGCGTAGTCTCTCCCTTTTTCCGCGCCTGTGGTGCGATCAGACATGCCGGGAATGAGGGAATTCTCTTCAATTTCATTGTCGTGCGAATCCGGCTTGCGGGGCTTTGTGGGCAACACGCGCATGGCGACTTGCTGGTTGTCCACCGTCTTCACCGCCATGAAGCGGAAGGTCACTGAGGCATCTTTGGCTCTTTTCTTTCCGGCGCCCTTGACGTCAGTCACTTGGCCCCAGGCGGGCGCCCCCTTCTGAATAAGGACGCGGTCATTGACCACGACATTCTCCGCCACATCGAATTCCACTCGGTCCCCTTTCACAACGTTCTCGGTGGTGATGTTGTAAAGGAGCTTGAGCCGGACCAGCGTGCCTTCGCGCAGTCTGACCTGCGCCGCAGACACCGGCCCCGCGACAAGAATCAGGCACGCAATCCCCAGATTGAGGCTCGATTGTCGCACGTGCGGACGAGTCAGCCCGCCGGATTCAATCCGCGACCTATGGAAAGGTCTTGCCTTGGTCGAGTCCATTATCCCAGCCTCCTAGCTCCCGTCGCGCGGGTGGTCCTGCAAGTTCCACGCCGGACTGAGGAGCTCTTGCCAGGTGACTATCGGAGTTTCCAGATGCGCGTAGTGTCGCACCGTCTATGGGTTGCGTCAAGAACTAGCAATTGGCGTGCAAACATGCTGGGTGCCGGCGCCTGCCCAAGATGGCTTGGAATGTGACCGCTTCCTCCCCACCGAAAGGAGGCTTCCCCGTAGCTTAGCGCAGGAGGTAGGCCCCCAGGACCGCCCGGCAGCGGTCCCGGTAGGTCTCAATCGGAACCGTTGCTGGCCCCATTAACCATTGCAGGCAATATCCATCGACCAGAGCGCGGATCGTCGCCGCTACGTCCTCGGGACGTACACGCCGGAACTGCTGCTGCCGGATGCCGTCTTCCACGACCGCCACATCCCGATTCCGGGAGCGCTCGAAAAAGTCCGCAAACAAAGACTTGAAGCGCTCGGTGCGCGTTCCCAAGGCCACATAGTCGAAAAGAACCAAATAGAGCTTGCGGTTCACTTCGGCACTGTGAAAAAGAACTTCCAGTTCGGCTGCCAACCGGCCACGAGGAGAGTCGCCACTCCGCGTGACCTCGTCCAGCGTCCGATCTAGTTGGCTGAAAAGCCAGCGCAGGACGGCGTAAAGAAGGTCATCCTTGGTGTGGAAATAGTACAGGGCCCCGCCTTTACTTGATCCGGCCCGCGCCACCACCGAATCAAGAGTGATGCGGTTGATGCCCTTTTCCAGGATTTCGGCATAACCCGCCCGAATAAGAGCTTCTCTTCGGCGGTCGGCTAGAACCGGATCGGCGCGACGTGGGCTCATATGAACCTCCGTATATAAAACAGTCTGGACGGATTATTAACATTTCTCCTTAATTGTCAACAGGTTTAGATGGTTGCACCCAATCACCGACTAGAGTGGAAAACCTTCATGTATCCAACTACGGAGAGCGTGCCGCGTTGAAAGTGCTCGCCTGCGCGTGTTACGATGGGACCAACAGGAAGCTATGGCGGAACAATCTACCAGTGGTCTAAACCTTCTGGGCTCAACCCGCGAGGAACTCGAGCAATTAGCGCTTGAATGCGGCCAGGCGCGTTTTCATGGCCGGCAACTCTACAAGGCAATCTACTCCCGCCGCCAGGAACGGTTTGACGATTTTACGGACCTAAACAAGGCATTTCGTACTCGGCTCTCGGGAGAATATCGAGTTGCCTACCCCCAAGTCGCGCGCGAGTTTGTGTCGCGCGATGGTGCGGTCCGCTACCTGCTCCAGTTGGAGGATGGCAAGTCCATTGAAGCCGTCTATATGCCCGAGGAAGCTCGGACCACACTTTGCATCTCAAGCCAGGTGGGCTGTGCGGTGGATTGCAAATTCTGTTTTACAGCTCTCCTCGGTCTGATGCGGAACCTCTCGCCAGGCGAAATCGTGGGGCAGGTTCTGGCCATTGTTAAGGCGCAGCGCATCCCGCCCCGCGCGCGGCTGAATGTGGTCTTCATGGGCATGGGCGAGCCTCTGTTGAATCTCCCCGCCGTCATGAAGGCGGTTGGAATCCTGGCCGACCCGCAGGGAGTGGGCCTCCCAGTGCGGCGTATCACAATTTCCACGGCGGGCGTGGTGCCGCACATCGCCGATCTGGCGCAAGAGCCAGTGCGCCCCAAGCTGGCAGTTTCGCTCAACGCCTCGACCGACGAGCAGCGCAACGCGCTGATGCCCTTGAACCGCAAGTATCCGCTCCGCCAATTGCTGGCGGCCTGTCGCGCTTATCCGTTGCGCCCGCGCGAGCACCTGACATTCGAATACGTCATGCTCGACGGTGTCAACGATTCTGACGCCGACGCAGCGCGCGTGGTGGGCCTTCTGCGCGGCCTGCGCTCGAAGGTCAATCTGATTCCCTACAATTCCGGTTCAGAGTTGTCGTATCGGCCTTCGCCGCTGAAGCGCGTGGTCGCCTTCCAGGAAATTCTCATGAATCGGGGCATTCCCGCCTATATCCGCATCTCGCGTGGGCAGGATGTGCACGCCGCCTGCGGGCAACTCAGTCTGGCCCCGGCTTGATTCCAATCACCGCCATCATTCTTCCTGTGTGCGCACCCTCTTTGCGGTGCGAGAAGAACAGGTCCGTGCGGCAGGCCGTGCAGAATTCCGCCCCGTGGATATTGGCGACTCGCAGGCCGGATTCCAGGAGCTGGTCCTTCGTCGTCGCGACCAGATCGAGGTGGGCGGCGGGAAGCCGATCGGCCAGGTGGCCGGGGGGCTGTTTCGAGAGGAACAGCAGGGGATATCGAGCGGCAATCGCGTCAGAGGGATTCTGGGGCGCCAGCGCCCGAAAGTACTTCTCCCCGCGCACGAAGCGTCCGCAAAATGCGGCGACGACGTCTTCGCTGACTTCGTAGCAGCAGGCGCGAATGCCGGGCCCAATCGCGGCGCGCAAGTCGCGCGGGTCGGAGCCGAAAACCTGACGCATCACTCCCACGGTTTTTTCCACGACGCGTGCCAGAGTGCCGCGCCAGCCGGCATGCACGGCAGCCACCGCCCGCCGGCGGGGGTCTGCGAGCAAGATAGGGAGACAGTCCGCCACCCGCACTGTGAGCAGGATGCCCGGCTCATCGGTCAGCAGAGCATCGCCCACCGGCACACGCTTCTCGGGGAGTTCCGGCGCGGGATAACCCGAGAGGTGATATTGAAGTTTCCGGCGAGTCTTCTTCACCGCCCGGTAGATATGACTGGAGTGTGTCTGTCGCAACGAGGCCAGCACAAAGTCCTCGGCGCCGAGCTGCGAGAGAAAGTACCGGCGATTCTCCTCGACGTTCGCGGAGGGGTCGGACGAAATCATCCCGAGATTGAGCCCTCGCGCCGCCCCTTTGCTCACTCCGCCGCGCCGCGTGCTGAAGGCGTGGAGGAGCCATGGGAACCCTTTAAGGGCGTTACACTCGAGCCACGTGAGCCCGCCCTTCGAAACGATTCTGTAGCTTCGCCGCCCCAAACCGGCAATATAGCACACGGCCGGCTGGACCATTTTCGCGGGTTGAATTTTGATTCGCCTTTTGCTATGGTTGCCTCACCTGTCTGACCGGAGGGCTGTAGCTTAAAGGCACTTGGTGCGACCATGTTTTTCCCTGCGCACTTTCGAGGACCACGCCGCGGAGCCGCCTCGAAGTGTGTCCGGAGAGCGGGGGAGAAATCCGCGTCGTGCCGCTTCAAGGCGGGAGTGAAACCAGCGTCATGATTGTGGGTACGGGCGTAGACATTGCAGAGACTTCACGCATCGAGCAGGCGCTCGAGCGCCACGGCGAGCGTTTTGCCAAGCGGATCTTTACCGCGGGTGAGATTGAGTACTGCGAGCAATTCAAGAACAGGGCGGAACGCTATGCGGCGCGTTTCGCCGCCAAAGAAGCGGCTTTCAAGGCGCTGGGAACAGGCTGGCGGAATGGCGTGCGCTGGCTGGACGTCGAGATCACTCACCAGCCGAGTGGCAAACCCGAGCTGGCGCTGACGGGGCGGGCGGCGGAGGTGGCGCGCGACCTGGGCGTGAAGCGCACCGCGGTGTCGCTCTCGCACTCCGACCGCTATGTTGTGGCGCAGGTGATTTTCGAATCCGATGGCTAGATGCATTCTTCCACGGATGCGCGGTTCCAGAGCCCTTGCTCTTTTGGCGGGGTGCGGACTGGGGATACTACCCGCTGCGGCTCAGGACCCTCCTGCCTCCGTGGGCGTCGAAACCCTGGATCCGAAGAAGGCCGCGAAACTCGTCGTCAAGCGGGAAGTGCCCGAATACCCGCCTCTGGCGAAAGTGAACTTCATCCAGGGCCCTGTCCGCATGATGGTGAAGGTCTCTACCGAAGGACAAATCTCGGAGGCCCATGTGGTCATCGGCCATCCTTTCCTGGCGGTGGCCGCTCTGAAGGCGATTCGGAAATGGCTTTTCCGCCCCGCCCGGGCGCGGCCCGGCCCCGCTGAGTTTCAGACTTATGTGGATGTGAAATTCTCGTTGCGTTATAAGAAACTGGAACAATTTCCCCGCCAGCCGGAGCGCGACCTCTCGAGGCAGATTCACCCTCCGCAATTAGTGGATAAGCCCGTGGATCCGGCCGCCGCGGCCACCGTCCGCTTGCGACTCCTCGTCGGGGAGGAAGGCTCCGTCTTGGATTCCGCGCCCCTCGCCGGACACGCGCCGTTCGTTGAGGAAGCACGGGAAAGTGTTTCCCGCTGGAAATTCCGCCCCGCCTATTGGGGCGCGCTGGCTGTTCCATGGTATTTAGACGTTGATGTCCCCGTTCAAGGCTGGCGCGCTACTCGAACCGCTGCCGACCCCGGTGGGCAATAGCACTCTCAGCAAACCCTCGCCCGGCGCGACCCCCGGGATCCAATCCCGCATCTCATCCTTGAAAGGTGGCCGAAGCTCCCTTCCCGCCAGACCGAGGCAACCGGTATGGCCATCTGCGAGGTTGTGGAAATCGCTGCCCCGCAGCTACAATAGGAAAAGAAGAAAAGCTCATTAGGAGAAGGTTGAAGCCGATGGCGGGAAGAAGGTTCAAGAGAGGAATGGGCTGGACGGTGGCAGCGCTGCTGCTGGCCGGAACGCTCTCGGCCCGCGAGGAACAGCCCAAGCCGCAATTCAAATATGCGGCGGGAACAGAGAGTCTTTCCCAGGGCTGCGAAGGTAATCTGGAAATCGGCACCGAGGGACTGACTTTCAAGTGCGTCGGCGGGTCAGTCTCGGCTCCCTACGCCTCCATCAGCCTGATGCAGTACCGCTCCGACGTCAGCAGGAAAGTTCGGAAGATGAAGGTCAAGTGGACGGTCAGGCCTGATTATGTTACACCACTCCTCGGGGGCAGGCGGAATCGCTTCTTCACCGTTGTCTTTCGGACCGACGCCGCGATCCGCGTTGTCATCCTGCGCGTTCACCCCGAAGCCATGCGCCCCTACCTGGCGGAAATCGACCTCCGGGCCGAGAAACGCGTTGAGGTCGAGAGTTACGAAGAGTACTGAGAGCTGTTGGTTGTGTGTTGTGGGTTGTTGGTAGTGGGTTGTTCTGGTCTCTTGTGTAAGAACCCTCGAACGCTAGTCCTTCGTCATTAGTCCTTTGTACTTTCAACTTTCAACTCTCAACTTTGAACTTCCGCCCGCCTACTGCCGGCTGGCGACTGCCGGCTGGAAGAAGTACCCTGCCCGTGCCCGCACTTTTACTCCGGGGCGGCGAACCTTCACCTGGATGCGGTGAAAACCGCCTTCCGCCAGCGGATCGGGAGCGTAGGCCAGTTCGTACTGGCTGTGAATCTCCGCGCCGATTCGACTCAACTGCGCTTCCACTGCCTTCTTTTTCCAGTGAGAATAGAATACGCCGCCCGTGTACCCGGCGTAGAATTCCAACAGGCTCGAAGCGACGGCCGAGCGGATGGTCTCTCCCGTCGCCACCATGATGTCCACGATGGGGATCGGCGCGTCGTAAACATGGGTGGAGGTGGAAGGAGTGGGAATTGTGCCCGGCGGCGTGGGACGCGTGACGTTGGTATCGAGCGGCCCGGGCGGCGGCAACTCAGGCTTCCGGGAAAGCAACGCGCGCCCCGGGTTGAAACCCAGGCCGTAGATGGCAACCTCGCTACCCGTGGCGCGTCTGATGACTTCCTCGCTCTTGGTCTCGCTCCCCGAATCGTAGCCGTCCGAGAAAGCGACGATAACGCGCCGGTCCGTTTTGGGGCGTGTTTCGAGAAGCGCCACGGCGCGCATCAAAGCGTCGTTGAGCCGCGACTCGAGGCCCTGCCCGGCGATGGCCTGGAACGTCGCCTTGAGCTGGTCGGAGTCACCGGAAAAGTCCTGCGCCACGCGCACGCGGTCGCTGTAGGCGATGACCGCTCCCTGTCCCTGCTCCCCGATCAGAAGCGAGGAGAACATCGGCGCGAGCGGTCGCACGTCGCCGAGCAGTGCCTCCACCCTACGGCTGGTCTGGACCACGATCACCATCGCGATGGGCCGCGCTTCCGACTCGAAACTCACGATGCGCTGCGCGGCGCCGTTGTCGAGGAGCTGAAATTCTGATTCGGCGAGGTCGTAAACAAATTCGCCTTTGGAATCGAGCACCGTAACTGGGGTCACGACGAGGTTGGACGTCACGCGGATATCGGCGGGCGGCTTCTCCGGCTTCGTTTGCTTTTCTTGCGGTTTGCCGGGTGCCGAGAAAACCGGAGCCGTGCCCGCCACACCGTCCTGCGCGCCGGGAAGACCGCTGGGCAGCACTAGGCAAATCGCGAGAATTCCGCTGGCTTTCTTCAGCACGGCGTGCTTCACACCACAGGTATGATGACGAGATTCCGCGCGGCGTTGCTGTAGGCTTTTCAATTTCCTTCTGGCTTCTGGCTTCTGACTTCTGACTTCTTTCCCCGCTGCCTCGCCGCTTCGTAGAGGACTACGGCCGCGGCGACGGAAACATTCAGCGACTCGACGGGGCCGTAAAGAGGAATGCGCGCCAAGCCGTCGCACGCTTCGCGCACCAGGCGATGCAACCCGCGCCCCTCGCCGCCCAACACCAGCGCGCACGAGCCGGAATAGTCCAGTTCGAGATACGACTTCGGCGCCGCCGATTCGAACCCATAAATCCACACGCCGCGTTCCTTCAAATCCACTAGCGTGCGGACGAGGTTGGTGACGCGCGCAATCTTCATGTGCTCGAGCGCTCCGGCCGCGGCGCGCGCCACTGCCGGCGAAAGTCCGGCCGCGCGGCGCTCGGGAATCACAATCCCATCGGCGCCCGCCGCTACTGCCGTGCGCACAATCGCTCCCAAATTCCCCGGGTCTTCCACGCCGTCCAATATCACCAGCAGCGGTTTCTCGCCCGCGCGCACAAGCGATTCCAGATCGTCGTATTGTTTTGCGGAACAGAGGGCCACAACGTCCTGATGCTGCGCCGTCCCCGCTTCGCGGTCGAGCGCCGACCGCGGCGCAAAGCGCACTGAGACACTCTTGGCCCGGCAAGCCTCAATGATTTCCTGCACGCGCCGGCTGTGCTGCCCTTGCGCAATCAGGACGTATTCCACCGGCCGCGCGCCAATCGCTTCGCGCACGGCATTGATGCCGTAAAGGGCGTTCACCGGAATTTCCGAGCCGCGCTTGGACATTGTTGGAACAGTTGTCAGTTGTAGCGCCGGCATCCTGCCGGCATTATTCGACAACTGTAGCGCCGGCATCTTGCCGGCATTATTCGACGACTGCCGCCGAGACGGCGGCGCTACTGTGCCGTCGCTACAACTTCGCGGCCACAGCGAATTCGCGCAGGCGCTCGGTAACGCTTTTCACGTGCCGCGCGAGGGGCAACTTCGAACCCTCTTCGAAAATGGGAATCAGCTTCTCCAGCTCCGGCCCGGAAACCGCGCCCGTCAGCGCCACGCGAATCGGGTGAAACAGATCTTTCCCTTTCTTCCCGGTTTCTTTCTGCACCGCCTTGGCAATCTCGCGGAAGCGCTCGTAGGTCAGTTCGGCGGCGCTTGAACCCTCCGACGCGGAACATTCGGCGAGCACCGTGGGAATGAACCCCGCGAGAACCTGGCGCGAGCCGGCGTCTTCGACCACGTGGCGTGTCTCCTCACCACGCACGACGCTTTCGCCATCGTACTCGAAGATCAGTTTTGCGGCGGCGGAAAGTTGGCTGAGATGGTCGAGGTTCTTGAGCACCCCGTCGAGCACGCGCTCGAGCCACGAGAGCACCGGCTCATCGGCTGGCTCGGCTATGTATCCCGCGCGCGCCAAATACGGCACGCTCAGCTCCGCCAGGCGGCGCGGGGGAGATTCCTTCATGTAGTGCCGGTTCAGCCAGTTGAGTTTTTCCTGATCAAAAACCGCCGGGGCCTTGTTGATATGGTCGAGTGAAAACTGCGCGATCAATTGCTCGGGGCTGAGAATTTCCGTCACGCCATCGGCGGGCGACCAGCCGAGCAGTGCCAGGTAATTCCTCAAGGCCTCGGGAAGGATTCCCAGGTCGCGGAAGTTCTGGAGCGACGTGGCGCCGTGGCGCTTGGACAGGCGCGCGCGGTCGGGGCCGAGAATCGTCGAGAGGTGCGCGAACTCCGGCGGCCGCCAGCCGAACGCCTGGTAGAGCGCGAGCTGGCGGGGGGTGTTCGAAATGTGATCGTCACCGCGAATCACGTGGGTGATCTCCATCAGGTGGTCGTCAATCACCACGGCGTAGTTGTAAGCCGAATGGCCGTCGGAGCGGACTAGAATTGGATCGCCGATCACCTCGCTCGAGAAGCTCGTGAGGCCGTGGACAAGATCGTTCCAGTTGAATTGCCCTTCGCCGATCATCAGCCGAATCGCCGCCGGCTCGCCTGCCGCCACTTTGCGCGCCGCTTCTTCACGAGGGCGCGTGCGGCAACGCCCCGAGTAGCGTGGCTGGCGGCCGGCCTTCAGGGCTTCCTGGCGCTCGCCTTCGAGCTGCTCGGCCGAGCAGAAACAAAAATAAGCGTGGCCCGCGTCGATCAGTTGCGTGGCGTGCTGACGGTAAAGCTCCAGCCGTTCCGACTGGCGGTAGGGCCCGAATCCGCTGGCTGGCGGACCCACATCCGGGCCTTCATCCCAGTCGAGCCCGAACCAGCGCAGGTCGGCGAGGAGTTGGGTTTCGTATTCCTCTTTCGAACGCTCGACGTCGGTGTCCTCGATGCGCAGCACGAAGGCGCCGGCGTGATGGCGCGCGAAGAGCCAGTTGAAGAGCGCCGTGCGCACATTGCCGACGTGGAGCTGGCCAGTGGGACTAGGAGCGAAGCGGACTCGAACCTTGGACATAGAAGTTACAACCTAACATAACACAGACCCCAGTCGCCTGCGCCGTGGCAACTGACGCGCCTCGCCGCCGGGCTTCTGACCTCACCGCCGATAGTTGCAACGCCAGTCTGACGCCGCGCCACCCCTCGAGCAGGCTCGGACCGTGTTTCCGATGCCGCGCGACTATGTATATGGTTTTTCATAGTCTTTTATTTTCATACACTTGATGGCTTCGGGTTTTCATTTTCGCATCGCGAACCGATGCCGGAGCCGAACACGGACTTATTGTCCGATCGCCCATCAGGGAAACTGGTGCTTGGCCGGGCTTTGCGCCGAGGGGCCCCTCATCACTCAATCCTCGCGACTCCGGCTGCCGCGCGCGCGGCCTTTCGGATCCATAAGCAACACGTATAGTCTAACACAAAGAGGCTAGTTTGTCAAGAGACATCTTGTCCGGGAGAATGGGGTTCGGCTTCGGGGAGGGCAGGTCGCGCCGGAGCAAAGGGCCTCACTTTGCCGGCGTGGTCTGCAAGGCCGGCACCCATTCGGCGAAGCGCTTCAGGCTGACGTAGTCCGTGCGGTCCACCTGCAGCGGCGTGATGGAAATCTCGTGGGCGCGGATGGCGGCATAGTCGGAGTCGGGCTCGGCAGTTTCGAGCCGCGCTGTTTCATCGAGCCAGTAATAGGGGCGGCCGCGCGGGTCGGATTTCTCGTGCACGACGTTCTGGGAAATCTTCTGGCTCTGCCGGGTGATGCGCACGCCTCGCACTTCGCCGCGCGGAACGTTGACGTTCAGCATGACGCCGGCGGGCAAGCCCTCCGCCATTACTTTCTCCGCCAGTTGCGCGGCAAACGCCGCGGCGCTGGAGAAATCCAGATGCTTGCGCGAGGCCAGCGAGATGGCGAACGACGGCACGCCGTGCAGCGTGGCTTCCATCGCTGCGGCCACCGTGCCGGAATAGACGACATTCTCGCCCAGGTTGCCGCCGGGGTTAATTCCAGACACCACCAAATCGGGTGGGGCGGGCAGCAGGCGATAGACGGCCAGGATCACGGCGTCCGCCGGAGTGCCCGTCACGGCGAAATGGCGTTCATCCAAAGCGTGAACGCGCAGGGGCAAGTGGACGCTGATGGACTGGCTGGTGGCGCTCATTTCGCGGTCGGGCGCGACGACGGTCACCTCACCCAGCGCCGCCAGGCCTTTTTCCAGGGCCTTCAGGCCCACGGCGTAGATGCCGTCATCGTTGGTAATCAGGATGCGTTTGTTTCCCATGCCGGACTTTGGGCGATTCGGTTGATGGCGCGGCGAATCTGACCGCAGACCGCAAACCGATCCAGACTTTTCGCGTCACGATCATTATAGGAATCTTCGCTCGGGACAGGAAGCCATTTCTATCCGTTGACCAGGGCTTTTCATCGAGAGGACGGATGATATCTGCTACGCAGAAAATTCAACTGGCACTATGCGCCGCCGCCCAGCAGAGTTAAGATAGCCGTCGCAGATCTCCAAGGAGGGTCATATGTCGAACGAATCTGAAGTGACACGTCGGGATTTCTTGAAGACAGGTGTGAAGACAACGGCCGGATTGGCTGCACTCAATGGAATCACTTTTCTTACTCATCCTAGCAGGGTTTTTGGCGCGAACGATCGCGTCCGGGTGGCGGTTTGCGGCGTTCACGGACGCGGCTGGGACCACGTGGAGGGCTACCTGCGTCTAAAGAACGCCGAAGTCGCGGCCCTCTGCGACGCGGATGAGAGCGTTCTGCAGAAACGCTTGGCGCAATTAGAGAAGATGGGCAAGCCCAAGCCGCATACGTACGCGGATATTCGGAAGCTCCTCGAAGACAAGTCCATCGACGCTGTTTCCATTGCCACGCCCAATCACTGGCATTCACTGATGGCGATCTGGGCTTGCCAGGCAGGCAAAGACGTCTATGTCGAGAAACCCTGCTCGCACAACTTGTGGGAAGGCCGCCAGTTGGTGCGCGCGGCGGAAAAGTATAACCGCATGGTCCAGCAGGGAACGCAGATTCGCTCGTCGCCGGCGCTCAAAGACGCCGTGCAAAAAATCCGCGATGGATTTCTCGGCGACGTTTACCTGGCGCGCGGTCTGTGCTTCAAGTGGAGGAAGAGCATCGGTCGGACTCCCGTCGAACCCGTTCCCGCGGGCGTGAACTACGATTTGTGGACGGGCCCGGCGCCGCTTCAGCCGTTCTCGCGCAATCGTTTTCATTACAACTGGCACTGGCAGTGGCCGTATGGCAACGGCGACCTCGGCAACCAGGGAAGCCATCAGCTTGACGTGGCGTGCTGGGGACTGGGGGTCGGGTTACCCAACAAGGCTTCGGCCATCGGCGGCCATTTCATGTTCGACGACGACCAGCAGACGCCCAACACACTGAATTGCGCGTTTCAATATGACCTTCCGGACGGCAAGCGGAAGATGCTGGAGTTCGAAGTCCGTCACTGGATTACTAATCGCGAAGCTGAGATCGGCAGCGCGGCATTCGGAAAGCCGCAGGGGCCCATTCCCACCACCGGTATGGGCGGCCCTGCCCAGGGAGATCGGAACACCATCGGCAACATTTTCTACGGATCAAAGGGCTATCTCGCCACCGGCGACGAGGACGTTTGCGGTTACATGACCTGGATGGGTGAGAATCAGGAACCCGGGCCGCGCGCCCAGGCCGCCGGCGATCATTACGCCAACTTCATCGACTGCGTCGTAAGCCGCAAGAAGGAGAACTTGAACGCGCCGATCGAGGAGGGTCACATCTCCTGCGGGCTGGTCCACCTGGCGAATGCTTCTTACCGCCTGGGCCGGACGATTAATTTCGACCCCGCAACGGAAAAGGCCATCAACGACGACGAGGCCAACCTCCTGTTGCGCGACGGCGACCGCGGATATCGCGCTCCTTACGTTGTCCCCGAGGAAGTGTGAAGATCGATTGACTGCTCTGACCGAGTTGGCTGCTGCCCGCTTCACACGAGGCGGGAGGTGAGAATGGGCATTCTTGATTCCGGGCGGGTCCTTTCGAGGCGGGACTTCCTCTTGCAGGCCGCAGCCACTTCCGGGGCAGCCCTTTGCACAGGAAGGATTGCGGAGGCGTTGAGCGCCGATAAAGGAGTGCAGTCACCTCCCGGCGCTCCATCGCGTCCCTCGGCCCGAACTGTTATCTCATTCTATGTGGACGACACCAACCCTTACGCCGCTGGCGCGGGCGCTTTCAAAAAGTTTCTCGACTTCGTTGCCGCGGAGGGCATCGCCGGCGAGTCCAGCATGATTCTGGGATTTGAATGGGAACAACACGGCCTTATCAGCGATCCGCAAACCGCCGAGCAACGCGCCTACATCGAACAACTCCACCGCGCGTACGAGTGCGGCATCGACAGCCAGATGGAACTGATAACCCACGGCGGGCGCTTTGATTTCAAGCAGCGGCGTGTCCCCCCAGGGGTACAGCACGAAGGCATCTGGCTGCACGAGCCGGAAGTTTCCGCTGACGAATACGAAGCCTACTTCGCGAACATCCTCGAGGAAGGAAAGAAGATTGGCGTCCGATTCACCGGCGTGACCTGGCCGGGCTGCGGTTGCGCGGTCTGCGAGAGGCGAACCGCCGAGCTCTTCGGCGACGGCGCGCTGCGCGTGAACCCGAACGTTTGGAAAGCCTTGCTCAACCTGGCAAAGCAGGGAAAGTTTCGCGGCCCCACCGTCCCCTGCTTCATCCTGGGTGGGAAGAAAGAACAACCGCTGACACTCATGGCGGGCGATGGGAATTTTGGAGTCTACAACCTCTACCCCAACGCCGAGGACCAGCTGGGAATCTGGGAAAATAATCCCGCGCGTGTGAACCCCGATTACTACATCACCGCCGACGGCAAATCCGGGCGGATCGTGGAGAAGATCCTCGCCGGGGCCCCGCGCTGTGTTTTCTATGCTCATTGGCAGGGAGTGAATCCCGTCAACGGCGTGGGGTGGCTGGCCTTCCAGCAAGTCGTGCAGCGGACCCAGAAGCACTACCGAAATCGCGTAACCTGGATGCGGCCGAGCGCCTTGACCGACGCCTTCCACCGCCAGGCAGTCGAGAAAGGTGGTTGAGGGTGTGTTTCGGATTCTGGCGTGGGGGCCACTAGCAAGAGTCCAGCCGGTAATTTTCCAACCCGCAGGTCGTTGTAATCGAGCAAAAGATAAAGATCCGGAAGAGTGGTCGGGGCGCCCAGATTTGAACTGGGGACCTCTTGGTCCCGAACCAAGCGCGCTACCAGGCTACGCTACGCCCCGGCACGAAAAACAGTGACAAGTGACAAGTGACGAGCAAAGGCAATTTCCCGGCTTAACACTCGTCACTCGTCACTGTACTAAATGGTCGGGACGGCCAGATTTGAACTGGCGACCCCTTGCACCCCAAGCAAGTGCGCTACCAGGCTGCGCTACGTCCCGTCATGAAAGACAGTGGCAAGTGACTAGTGACGAGTGACAAGCCTTCGCTTTCTTTGCTCGTCACTCGTCACTATTCACTTTTCACTGTCCTTCTGACGCTAGCACTTCCGCGAAAGTATTGTCAAGACGCTCTCCAGATCGCGCTTGATGCTCTTGAGTTGCGCGCCATCCACGGTCGAACGGAACAGCTCTTTCTGCGGTTCCGAGCCGGCGGAATCTCCAGAGAGCTGCTTGCGCGCGCCCTCGATGGTAAACCCTCGATCATAGAGGAGGCGCTTGATTTCGAGCACCGTTTGCACATCCTCGCGGCGATAGAGCCGGTGTCCGGTGCGGCTCTTGACAGGCTTGAGCGTCGGGAATTCAGTCTCCCAATAACGAAGGACATACGACTTGGTCTGGGTCAGTTTGCTGACTTCCCCGATGCGAAAGTAGAGCTTGTCGGGAACAGAAACGTCTGCCTGAGAAGCTTGCGTCGCTCGGTTTGCGCGTGAGGTACGACCTCGGGGCATGAATCCTCGCTGGCGGCCAAGGGCTCGCTTCCTGCCATCTTAGAGAACTGTCCCAGGAGCGTCAAGCGCTGGCAGTTGGAGCCGGGCATTGCCGGCTCGCTCCCTCCTGGCGCCCCGACAAAGAGGTGTCACGAAGCGTGAGGGCTGAGGTATACTCTCCCGCTTCCCGGAGCCGAGTTTCTCGCGCCGGCGCCAATTCTGAGAACGAAAGCTGTGTTATGGCTGACCGTCCAAGCCCGCTTCTCTGGGTTCTTTTTCTTGCCTATTTCACGTTCGGGATGATCACCAACGTCCTCGGCGTGGTGATTCCGGAAGTGATCAAGGAATATCAACTCAGCCTGTTCGCCGCCGGCATTCTGGCCTTCGCGTTCTACCTTGCTTACGGTCTCTGCTCGATCCCGGCCGGGCTGCTGATGGACCGCTGGGGTGCGCGGCCCATGGTTCTGGTGGGAGTCTTCCTGATGTCGCTCGGGTGCCTGGTCGTGTCGCAGGCGCGCAGCTATCCTTTTATGGTCGCCATGATCTTTGCGGTCGGCGCCGGCGTGACGGTCCTGCAAACCGCCGGCAATCCGCTCATCCAGCACCTCGATCGCATGGAGAATTACCACCGCAATCTCACGCTTACGATCGGCTTCTGCGGGATCGGCGCCTTTCTCGGGCCGTTCATTCTGGCATTCTTTACCGGCACTGGACGGCCGTGGCAAACGCTCTATCTGTTCTTTGCCGTACTGTCGTTGGTGTTACTGGTTCTCCTCTGGGTCTCGAGCTTTCCGGAGCGCCCCGCTGCAACCGCCGGGCAGGAAAGTGTCTCGCACTGGAAGTTGCTGTCAAATCCCATCGTGCTCTTTTACAGCTTGGGGATCTTCTTCTACGTGGGAGGTGAGGTGGGGACGGCGTCGTGGATCGTGAAGTTTTTCGAGCGCGTGCACGGCGTGGCCGCTGACGCTTCCAGTGTGGAAGCCACCAGCCTCTTCCGCAAAGTCCTCCCCACTCTGCCGGCGCTGGTCGTGGCGCTCTTCTGGGGATTGCAGGGAACCGGACGGCTGGTAAGTGGCGCGGTCCTGAACCGCTTCGGGAGTCGGAGAATTTTGCGCCTTTATTCCTTCCTGGCGCTGGCCTCCCTGCTCGTAGCTACACTGGGCCCACGCAGCGTGACGGCGGTCGGATTCGCTACGTGCGGGTTCTTCACTTCCGTCCTCTTCACCTTGATCTTCAGCGGAACCATCAACAGTTTTGAGGAAAACCACGGAGCGATTTCCGGGCTGCTCTGCACGGCGTGCGTGGGCGGCGCCATCATGCCGCCTTTGGTGGGGCTGGTGGGTGACCATTTTGGATTGCGCGCGGCGATGATGGTGCCGGCTGCCTGCTTCGCCTACGTTTTTGGACTCGCGATGCTCGGCCGGGCCAAGTTCGAGCGATAGTCATAATGCGGAGAGTATAATGCCGAAGCTGATTATCGGGATTGATGTGGGAGGGACGAAGGTCGCCGGCGGCCTGGTCAATCTGAAAGGCCGATTGGTCCGATCGCTCGTCGTGCCCACGCGGGCGGAAGAGGGGTTTGAGACCAGCTTCCAACAAATCCTAAGCGTCATCGAGCAGTTGATCGAACTCGCCGGAGGGAAGCAGCACATTGCCGGCATCGGCATCTGCGCGCCGGGGCCCCTCAATCCCAAGACCGGCCTGGTCATCAATCCTCCCAATCTGCCCGGATGGCGCAATATCCAATTGGCAAGGCGAGTGGAAAAGAAATTCGGCTTGCAGGCCAAGGTCGAGAACGATGCCAACGCCGCGGGCCTGGCGGAAGTGCTCTTTGGAGCGGCGGTCGGATATCGAGACATCTTTTATGTCACCGTCAGCACGGGAATCGGAACGGGCATCATCATCAATAAGAAGATCTATCACGGCAAGAACGGCGTGGCAGGCGAAGGCGGCCACGTTTCAATCGATTATCGCAGCCCCTACCGCTGCGGCTGCGGGACCCAGGGCTGCATCGAGGCTCTGGCGGCGGGCCCGGGCATGGTGCGCCGGGCGCGTGTGCGCCTGGAGCAGGAACATACGACGCCGAGCCTGCTCCGCGAGCTCACGCAAGGCCACCTCAGCCGTATCACCCCAAAAATGATCGAAGAGGCTGCCCGCACCGGCGACGCAATCGCCAGAG